>SEAD01000110.1 GCA_004173355.1 Chitinophagaceae bacterium
TTTCGACTGCCCTTTAAAACTCCCGAGGGCACGGTACGCCTTTACAAATATGTCCTGCGAAAGCTCCTCGGCATCCTCGCGCGAGCGGGTAAACCGGAGCACCAGCGTAAAAACATATGACTGGTACCGCTCCACGATCCGGGCATAAACCTCCCGATCGCCAGCTAATACACTGCTAATGATATCATTATCACTCAGTCCGGTTAACATACTCCTGCTTAGACGCCGATTGGGGTAATCGGGTTACCAGTAAATTACTATTTATTATAAATACCATTTCCCGGAAAAAAAAGGGGAGGGACTGTAACCCCGCCGGAACTGCTGTAGTCAAAGTTGGCAGACCGGTCAGGAAAAAAAAGTTCTCCGGGACTGTAACCAGGTTGAAACAACCCTAGTCAAAGAGAACAGAAATCAATTTTAAACAACTATAATCTTATTTTATGCCAGCCACAGTTGCCCTTTTTATGATCATCATGACCCTGAGCTTCTTCGGATGCATTTTCGGGATCTACTACCTCACCACCCGTCGCAACCTCGCCATGATCGAAAAAGGAATGAACCCCAAGGAAGTCATTACACGTCCGGCCCCCTACAAAAACCTGAAATGGGCATTGCTTCTCGTAGGATCCGGTGCAGGTTTACTGGTTGCCTTTATTATCGACATCAATTTCATCCCGCATCGTATTGAACCCGTAGCCGTCTACTTCGCTCTTCTTGCGATCGGTGGTGGTCTCGGTCTCTTCGGTTCCTATTACATGGAAAAGAAATGGTGGGATGAAAACAAACATGCAAAAGTAATCGGGTAATCATCCCTGGATAACAGACCGGCCGGCCTCAACAGGGCCGGCCATTTTTTTGGCCGTAAACCCTGCGATGCAGGAGCTGCCGTTATTAGTATCCGGTTAGAAAGTTATAAGAACCAATCGCGGTGCGAACTTTGTAACAGCAGGGGCTATGGAGAATAAAAGGAAGAAGTGGGGCCCCTACGTATCCGACCGCCAGTGGGGCACAGTGCGCGAAGATTACACGAGTGAAGGTGAAGCATGGGATGCCGTTACGCATGACATGGCGAGATCAAAAACGTACCGCTGGGGAGAAGAGGGTATCGGGGGCATCAGTGATGACCAGCAGACATTCTGCCTCGCGCTGGCGCTCTGGAATGGCAAAGATCCCATTCTCAAGGAACGGTACTTCGGCCTTACCGGCAAACAGGGCAACCATGCAGAAGATGTAAAGGAATTGTATTACTACCTCGACAATACACCCGACCACACTTACCAGAAAATGTTGTACAAGTACCCGGTCAACGAGTACCCTTACCAGCAACTGCTGCAAGAAAACGGCAGGCGGGGACTGGATGATCCGGAATATGAAATCACAGATACCGGGATTTTCAGCAACAACGGATATTTTGACATCTTCACTGAATATGCGAAAGCCGCCGATGAGGACATACTTATCCGCTATACCATTCACAACCGCAGTAACGCCCCGGCTTCACTGCATCTGCTGCCAACCCTGTGGTTCCGCAACACCTGGGCATGGGGTGGTGGTGAAAAACCGGTGATCACACAGGTGGATGCCAATACACTGCACCTGCAATCAGTCGCCCTTGGAGATTATTACTGTTATACCGAAGACCAGGTACCATTCCTTTTTACCGAAAATGAAACGGCCAATGACCGTTTATACGGCAGTCCCGATAATTCCCCTTTTACGAAAGACGGCATCAACAATTTTGTAGTCAACGGACAGCCAGGAGCGGTCAACCCCGATGCAACCGGCACCAAGGTTTCCCCGCACTATACCCTGGAAGTCCCGGGCAACGGGTCCGTGACGGTGCGCCTTCGTCTCGCGAATAAAGAGGTTGACTCCCCGTTCAACGGTTTTGACACCACGTTCAGCGAACAAATAAAGGAAGCCGACGAGTTTTATGCAAAGCTCCAGGAAGGAGTAACCGGCGCTGAAATCCAGTTGCAACGCCAGGCCTGGGCCGGGATGTTGTGGAGCAAACAGTTCTTCTACTTTAATGTGGCGCAATGGCGGGAAGGTGACCCTTCTATGCCCAACAGCTCCGACCGCATGAAACACACCCGTAACCAGGAGTGGGCACACCTGCGGGCTGCCGACATTATCTCCATGCCCGACAAATGGGAATATCCCTGGTTCGCCGCGTGGGACCTGGCCTTTCACTGTATCGCCTTTGCAGCGATCGATCCTGCATTTGCCAAAGAACAGTTGCTGCTGCTGACCGAAGACCGTTACATGCATCCAAACGGGCAGCTGCCGGCATACGAATGGGACTTCAGTGATGCAAACCCACCCGTACATGCTATCGCCGCATGGAAAGTATACATCACGGAAAAGGAACGCAACGGCGGAAAAGGGGATACTAAGTTTTTGCAGCGGATGCTCCATAAACTGATGCTGAATTTCACCTGGTGGTCCAACCGGAAAGACACCGAAGGCAACAACATTTTTGAAGGCGGCTTCCTTGGTCTCGATAATATCGGGCTGTTTGACAGGAGTACGGATATCCCCGGTGGCGGGGCACTTGGACAGAGTGATGGCACGAGCTGGATGGCGATGTATGCGCTGAACCTGACAAAAATTGCGGTCGAACTCTCCTGGGAAAATGATGTCTACGAGGATATCGCTATCAAATTTGCACAGCACTTTTTTTATATCGCAGGCAGTATGGCCAACATGGGCGAAGAAGAGGGCAGGGGATTATGGGATGAGGAAGATGGCTTCTACTACGATATGCTGAGTCTTGCCAACCATGATAAGGTCCACCTGAAATTCCGCACACTGGTTGGACTGGTCCCGTTGTTTGCCTGCCAGGTTATCAACGAAAAAGACTGGAGCCATCTTGATAAAATGACACGGGTGCTTGCTGATTTTTTCAAGGCACGTCCCGACCTGGCAGCACTGGTGAGCAACTGGTCAGACACCAACGGGAATAATACCCACCTCCTGAGCCTGCTTCGCGGGCACCGGATGAAGCGGCTCCTGTACCGGATGCTGGATGAAAAGGAATTCCTTTCGCCACACGGGATCCGGTCGACCTCCAGGGTATACAAGGACAATCCATACGAATTACATCTCGATGGCCATCATTACTCCCTCGAATATGCACCGGCGGAAAGCGAAATTGAAATGTTCGGCGGCAACAGTAACTGGCGAGGCCCGGTCTGGATCCCCCTCAATTACCTGATCATCGACAGTCTTTATAAATTCCACAGCTACTATGGTGATGATTTTAAAGTCGAATACCCGACGGGCTCGGGCAACTATTTCAATATCCGCGAAATCGCGGACTCACTGGTGGTCCGTATCAAAAGTATGTTCCTCCCCGACGAAAATGGCAACCGGGCGATTTACGGACAGGATGAAATTTTCCAGCGTGACCCCTTCTTCCGGGATCACCTGCTGTTCCACGAATACTTCGACGGGGATACCGGCAAAGGCCTTGGTGCGAGCCACCAGACGGGATGGACCGGCCTGATCGCTGTACTCGGCAAAATCTGACGGGGTTTATTTCACCGATTCAATGGCTTTTAACACCGCAGCATCATCGCGGTTGAGCACCAGGAAGTAACCATTATTCCTCCAGCGGAACCGGCCAAGATAGGCTTCCAGCCGCTCTTTCAGGCCAGCTTCCTGCAATGCGTTGAGTCCGTTCAGGTCCACTGAATCGGCCGTTACACTCACGCGTTTGAATTCCTGCCACATTTCATCCTGGCGGTTAAACTGCCGGGCGTAATCGCCTGCACTTGCATATTTTTTGAGCTCTGCCTGGTTCTTCAGGTACCAGGTGTAAACGAATCGGTTGAAACTGCCATTGAGGAACAACCGGTTTACCCGCTCGGGATAGGTTGCGGTATCAATCGGCACAAATACATCGGGCATGATCCCGCCACCGCCAAATAATTTGCGGCCACCGGAAGTCAGGTATTCTTTGCCATTGTTGATATGGTTGGAATCGGCATGCAGGGCCTGTCCATTGGACAAACGTTTCAGGATTTCATCCATGTATACCTTTTTACCCTGGTCATACGGACGCTGGATACTGCGGCCAAGCGGTGTGTAATACCGCGCGGTGGTAAGACGGATGGCCGAACCATCACTCAGCTGGTATTGTTCCTGCACCAGTCCTTTACCAAAACTGCGCCGCCCGATAATCGTGGCGCGATCCCAGTCCTGCAGGGCTCCCGCCAGCACTTCACTGGCACTCGCCGACAACTCATCCAGCAGGATCACCAGTTTCCCTTTTTCAAACAGACCCGGTCGTTTGCAGCGGTATTCAGCTTTCTTGCTGTTGGTCCCTTCAGTGTATACAATCAGTTTATCACCTTCGAGAAATTCGTCGGCCATATCCACCGCTTCATTCATAAAGCCGCCACCATTACCCCGGAGATCATAGATGAGTGAAGTGAGCCCCTGTTTCTGCAGGTCTTCCAGCGCCGCCATGAACTCCTCGTAACTGTTCTCGGTAAACTTATTGAGTTTGATATAACCCGTGTTTTTATCGATCATGTAAGCGGCATCTACTGCCAGCAGCGGGATGCTGCCCCGGCGCACTTCCACATCCATCAGTTTGCCCGCACGCTGGATTTTCAGTTTCGCCACCGAACCCCGTTCACCACGGATCAGCTTGCGGATAAGAGAATTATTGATGCGCTTCACCACCAGCGATGAATCATTTACCGATATCAGTTTGTCACCGATCTGGAGCCCGGCTTTGTCGCTAGGTCCGCCAGGCAGCACATACACCACATTTACCGTATCACTGAATACATTGAATTCAACACCGATGCCATCAAAATTCCCTTCCAGTTCCTCATTCGCCTGCTTGAGTTCAACAGGAGGGAAGTACACGGAATGCGGATCGAGTTCACCCATCATTTCCTTGATCGCACCCTGCTGGATTGAATCGAGGTTCACCTTGTCCACATAACGAAGACGGATCAGGTCAACCGCTTCCTGCAGTGTGGTGGTTTTATTCGCCTTGAAAAAATCGCTGCCCGGTCCACCTTTATTCAACCTGTATCCAAGGAACATCCCTGCCACGAGTACCACCGAGAAAAGAAGTGGTAACCAAACCTGTAATTTCTTATTTCCCATCGTTAACTTTACTGTAATTTGATGCAAATTAGATAAAAAGGCACTGTGATTTGGTCAGGATAACATAAATCTTCAATGGAATGGCGTCTATTAAACTGATCGCGGATTGCGGATCCACAAAATCCGAATGGAGCGTAGTGGGGAATGGCAAGGTTAAAACGATAATTACGCAAGGCATCAGTCCTTACTTTTTAAGCAGCGAACAGATCCGTGAACTCCTCCGGAATGAATTACTCCCCCGGCTCAAAAATACCGGTATCGACGAGATCTACTACTACGGCACCGGCTGTGCCAACCCCGAAAATGCCCGCGCTGTAAAAAAAGCACTTAAACAACTTTTCCCTGAAGCCTATATCGAAGTCACGCATGACCTCCTGGGTGCCGCTAGGGCATTGTGTGGTGAAAAAAAAGGCATCGCCTGTATCCTTGGCACCGGTTCCAATTCGGCCTTTTATAACGGGAAGAAAATAGTAAAAAACTCACCGGGCCTGGGTTATGTACTCGGGGATGAAGGGAGTGGTGCCTATCTTGGTAAAAAAGTCATCCAGTATTATCTCTACCGCACATTTGATGAGGAACTGCGCGGACGGTTTGACCTCACCTACCTGACCAACAGCGCCGAAATACTGGACAATGTATACAAACAGCCGCTGCCCAACCGGTACCTCGCCGGCTTCACCGGTTTCCTGGTGGAAAACCGCGGGCATTATATGATCGAGAATATCATTGAGGACGGACTGAATGATTTCTTTTTTACCCATCTCTGCAAATTCACCGAGTCCTGGAATAACCCGATCAATTTCACCGGCAGCGTGGCATACGGTTTCCGCGATGTGCTACATACACTTTGCCACAGTTACGAATTCGAGCTGGGCACCGTTTTAAAAAAACCGATGACCGGGCTTATCGGTTTCCACAGCTAAATAAAACACCAGATGGTTTTTGAAAAGATTACGGAACAGGACAGCCATTACCGCCATCTCGAAAAAATGGAACTGGGAAAGCTGCTGGCCAATATCAACCTGGAAGACCAGACCGTAGCAGCTTCCGTGGCAAAGGCCATTCCCGATATTACCCGGCTGGCTGAAGCAGTGAGTGATAAAATGCTGATGGGCGGCAGATTGTTTTATATCGGCGCAGGTACCAGCGGACGGCTGGCGGTTGTGGATGCAAGTGAATGCCCGCCGACTTATGGCGTGCCGTATGGACTGGTCAATGCCATTATTGCCGGTGGCGACCGTGCCATCACCAATGCAGTTGAATTTGCCGAGGATGATGAACGCCAGGGCTGGCTTGATCTCCAGGCCCACCGTATTTCCCCGGCAGACGTGGTCATCGGCATCGCCGCCAGCGGCACCACACCCTACGTGATCGGCGCACTCAATGCCTGCCGCAGGCACGGGATTACCACCGGCAGCATCGCCTGCAATCCGGGTTCGCCGGTAAGTGAAGCAGCCGACTATCCCGTGGAAGTGGTGGTCGGGCCTGAATTCGTAACCGGCAGCACGAGGATGAAAAGCGGCACGGCACAGAAACTTGTCCTGAATATGATCTCCACATCTGTCATGATCCAGCTTGGCCGCGTGGAGGATAACAAGATGGTGAACATGCAGCTCAGTAATGAGAAACTCATAGAACGCGGTACAAAAATGCTGATGGAAAAAACCGGGATCAGTGATCACGAAAAAGCGAAAGCACAACTCCTTGAACACGGCAGCGTACGGAAGGCGGCAGAAGCTTTAAAAACGAACGATCGCTAATACGGAAACAATCTTTTTTTTGTGTATAAGGGAAGCTTGTCTATCTTAGGGCCACAGTGGTAAACAACAACTCACATATCTTCTCCATTAATGCAGGCGTCACAACCATGACCGCTTCCATTACCACCACAACTATTATTACAACCCGTTAAGGGTTGTACATTTCCATACCATCCAATGGGCCGCAACCGGCCGCAGTAACCGGGAACACCGGGTGAACTCACTTTCTCTTTCTTTTTACATTGAATAAATACAAGGATCATGCAGGTTTTAAAGTTTGGCGGGACATCAGTAGCCAATGCGGAAAACATCAGTAAGGTGGTTTCCATCGTGCGGGAAAAATTAGACAAGGGCACTTCGATTGATAAATTGGTGGTAGTGGTTTCGGCACTGGGTGGTATCACTGATGTGCTGCTCAATGCAGCAACGATGGCTTCGGCAGGGGATGAGACCTACCGTGAAAAACTGGCCGATCTCGAACACCGGCACCTGGATGCAGTCAAGGCACTGATCCCTGTAACCCACCAGAGCCAGCTGCTCAGCCTGGTAAAAAAATCATGTAACGAAATAGAAGATATCTGCAGCGGCATCTTCCTGCTGGGTGAACTGACCCCACGCTCGCGCGACCGGATCGCGAGTTATGGTGAATGGCTTTCTTCACAGATCATCTCCGCGAAATTCCGGGCCGATGGGATAGATAACCAATGGATCGATTCCCGCCGGCTGATCAGCACCGATTCCAATTTCACCCATGCGGAAGTAAACTTCGAAAAAACCAACCAGCTTATCACCGGATTTTTTGCGCAGGACGCCAATCTTTATATAGCACCGGGATTTATTTCTTCCGATGCCAACGGGGTAACTACCACACTGGGACGTGGCGGCTCCGATTACACCGCTTCCATCTTTGCATCGGCACTGGATGCCGACTCGCTGGAAGTATGGACAGACGTGAGTGGTATGATGACCGCAGATCCCCGGCTCACAGCCAATGCGCGCATCATCCCGCAGATCTCCTACCAGGAAGCGATGGAGCTTTCCCATTTTGGCGCCAAAGTGATTTACCCGCCAACCATCCAGCCCGTGATGAGCAAGGGAATACCGGTATGGGTAAAAAATACATTTGCACCTTCGGATCCCGGCACCCTCATCCAGGCAGTATGCGAAAAGAACGGCAATATTGTTCGCGGTATTTCCAGCATCAACAATATCGCACTGATCAGCCTGGAAGGAAGCGGTATGATCGGTATCCCGGGTTTCTCCAAACGCCTGTTCGAGGCACTCAGTGCTGAACGTATCAACGTGATCCTGATCACACAGAGTTCTTCCGAACACTCCATTTCAGTTGCCATCGATGCAAAGGATATCAGTCGCGCAAAACAATCGGTGGACGCGGCATTTGCCAACGAGATCGCACTCAGCAAAGTGGATCCCCTGCTGGTTGAACCCAACCTTTCAGTGGTGGCACTGGTGGGTGAAAACATGAAAAGCCATCCGGGTATCAGCGGACGCATGTTCAGTGCCATGGGCCGCAACGGGGTCAACATCCGCGCAATCGCGCAGGGCTCATCGGAGAAAAATATTTCCACCGTTATTTCCACCCTGGATGTGCGCAAAGCCATCAACGTATTACACGAAGAATTTTTTGAAACCAGTTACCGCCAGGTCAACCTCTTCATAGTAGGAACAGGGAATGTGGGGGCAAAACTGATCGACCAGCTGGAAAAACAGGAAAGTTTCCTCCAGCAACGGCTACGGCTCCAGGTCCGTGTGATAGGTATTTCCAACAGCCGCCGGATGCTGTTCCGCGAAGAAGGGGTCAACCTCCGGCAGTGGAAGGAACAGCTCGACGGCGGACAACCGGCGGACCTGCAGCAGTTCATCAATGGCGTGTTTGCCCGCAACCTGCGTAACTCCATTTTCGTGGATATTACCGCCAATGAAAATGTGGCATCCGTTTACGAACAGCTGCTGCAGAAAAGCATCAACGTGGTGGCGTGTAACAAAATCGCAGCATCATCGCCATTTAACAATTACAAGAAACTAAAGGACCTGGCAGAGGAATTCAATAGCCAGTTCCTCTTCGAAACCAATGTCGGTGCGGGGCTGCCGATCATCGGCACGCTGAACGACCTGCTGCGGAGCGGTGACCGGATCCACCGGATCGATGCCGTTCTCAGCGGCACACTCAATTTCGTATTCAATAATTATAAGGGTGAAAAGAAGTTCGCCGAAGTGGTGAAACAGGCGCAGGACGAAGGGTATACCGAGCCCGATCCGCGGCTGGATCTCAGTGGCACCGATGTCATGCGCAAGATCATGATCCTCGCGAGGGAAGCAGGCCATCCCGTTGAGATGGATGACATCAGCAACAACTCCTTTATGCCGGAGTCCTGTATGAAAGGCTCGGTAGATGATTTTTACAGGGAAATGGAAAAGGAAGAGCAACATTTCAAAGCCCTCCTCAAAGAAGCAAAAGACAAAGGGAATATCCTGAAGTTTGTAGCCAGCTTCAATGACGGCAAGGCAACCGTGGGACTCCAGCATATTGATCCGGCACATGATCTTTACCACCTGTATGGAAAAGACAATATCGTGCTGTTCTACACCGATCGTTATCCCGAACAGCCGATGGTGGTGAAGGGAGCAGGTGCGGGGGCTGAAGTAACCGCAAGTGGCGTATTTGCGGATATCCTGAGGGCAGTTAAAAACTGAGAACTATGAAAAAAATCAAGGTCCACGCACCGGGTACGGTCGCCAATCTTGTCTGCGGATTCGATATACTCGGTCTTGCACTCAACGACCCCTACGATATAATGGAAGTCACACTGCTTGATGAACCAAAAGTCATCATCCATAATGTGGATGATTATGGTCTTCCCACCAATCCCTCACAGAATGTGGCAGGGGTGGTGTTGATGGCCATCATGGAACAGGTGGGCGGTAATACCGGTTTTGAAGTAAGTATAGAAAAACGGATCAAACCCGGCAGCGGGATCGGTTCGAGTGCTGCAAGTGCCGCGGGTGCAGCGGTGGCAGCCAATCACCTGCTGGGTAAGCCTTTCAATACCGACCAGCTCATCCAGTTTGCGATGTACGGGGAAAAACTGGCGAGTGGTGTAAAACATGCTGACAATATAACACCGTGCATACTTGGCGGTGTTACACTGGTGCGGTCCATCCATCCGCTGGATGTGATTGCCATCCCATCGCCGGACCTTTTCGTGACCGTGGTTCACCCGCAGATCGAAGTCCGTACTTCCGATGCCAGGCAGATCCTGCGCCAGCAGGTACTGCTCAAGGATGCGATCCGGCAGTGGGGAAATATCGCGGGACTGGTCAGCGGTTTCTTCCTGAAGGATTATGCACTCATCGGGCGTTCACTGGAAGATGTGATCATCGAACCGACACGCAGCATACTGATCCCCGGTTTTGATGCCGTAAAGAAAAACAGTGCGGCCGCCGGTGCATTGGGAGGCGGGATCTCGGGTTCGGGGCCGTCCATCTTCATGCTCAGCGAAACCGAAGCCACGGCGCTGAACGTTGAAAAGGAAATGAGCCAGGTCTACGACCGGATCGGTATCGATTACCATACCTATGTCACCACCATTGGCAAAAACGGCGTGCAGGTCATCGCCTGATTTATTTATCCCAAAACAATTCCCTTGTTATACTACAGCACCAATCACAACTCTCCCGATATTGATTTCCGCGAAGCGGCTATCCGCGGCCAGGCACCGGACAAAGGACTCTATTTCCCGAAGGAAATCCCGGCAATCGATCCTGCACTCATCCGCGATATTGAATCGACCGCTGATGCAGACATCGCTTTCCGTGTGATCCGCCCTTTTGCCGGAGACACGATCCCGGATGAAATTTTATATAACATAACGAAAGCGTCCATCGATTTTCCTATCCCGCTGCTGTCGCTGGGCGAAGGTTACCATTCACTTGAATTATTCCATGGACCCACCCTTGCATTCAAGGATGTGGGTGCAAGATTCATGAGCCGCTGCCTGGGATATTTCCTGCAGGGGAATAAAAAGAAAGTGACGGTGCTGGTAGCCACATCCGGTGATACGGGTGGTGCCGTTGCCAGCGGCTTCCACAATGTGGAAGGGGTGGATGTAGTAATCCTTTATCCATCGGGAAAAGTCAGCCCCGTACAGGAAAAACAACTCACCACACCTGGTGGCAATATCCGCGCACTGGAAGTGGAAGGAAGTTTTGATGATTGCCAGGCGATGGTGAAGCAGGCATTTACTGACGGGCAGCTCAACGGGGATTTATTCCTGACATCGGCCAACTCCATCAATATCGCGCGCTGGCTGCCGCAGCAATTTTATTACCTGCTGGCTTACAAACAGTGGGCAGACAAATCACGGGCGCCCGTGATCAGCGTACCCAGTGGTAATTTCGGGAATATCTGCGCCGGTATGATGGCCCATGCAGGTGGTCTTCCCGTCGCCCGTTTTATTGCCGCCTGCAACGAAAATGATGTGGTGACCAGGTATCTCGACACCGAAAAATATGAACCCCGCAAGGCGATACCCACGTTGTCGAATGCAATGGATGTGGGGGAACCAAGCAATTTTGTACGCATCCTCGAAATCTTCGGGCACCGGTTTGGCGATCTCTCTGCTGTGCTGAGTTCGTCCCGCGTCAGCGACGCGCAGACTCTCGATACGATCCGTGAAGTGAAGCAACGGTTCGGGTACACCGCGGATCCCCATGGCGCGGTGGCTTTCCGTGCACTGCAGGAATTCAGGGAAAACACCGACATGCCCGGTATCTTCCTCGAAACTGCCCATCCCGTAAAGTTTCCTGACGCGATCGAAGCCGCACTCGGCACCGGGGTGGAACTGCCCGAAGCCGTACGTTCAATCATGGCTATGGAAAAAAAATCGACGCGGATCAAAGCCACTTTCAGTGAACTGAAAAACTTCCTGTTGTCATAGCGACAGATGGCACCGCGTCTTCCGTTTTCAGCCATCCTGATGTATCTTCGCGGGGAGGAGTTTCAGTATGCATACAATCGAGCCTTTTTATAACTGGCGGCATATATATGAAAGCGAGCAGGACCGGCTGTCCCCGTTTTATGGCCGTCAATATTCGGAGTTTGAATTTTCGCAGACCGTTTACAATTATTACATCCATCCGCAATGGGATGATTTTGGCAGCCGCACGCTGTACCTGAAAGTACTGATGGCGGACTATGAGGAACAATATGCCGTAATCGAAATGATCGGGGAATGGAATGATGCAATCGAAAATGA
This sequence comes from Chitinophagaceae bacterium, assembly GCA_004173355.1. Classification (GTDB taxonomy): domain Bacteria; phylum Bacteroidota; class Bacteroidia; order Chitinophagales; family Chitinophagaceae; genus JBEVJC01. The sequence goes on from SEAD01000110.1 coordinate 12,164, forward strand.
TATGATGACCCTGAAAAGGGATGTGCTCGAAAAATTCATGTACGAAGGGATCCACAAATTCATCCTGATCACGGAAAATGTACTGAATTTCCACAGCAGCGACAGCGAGTACTATGCCGAGCTGTACGAGGAACTTTCAGAGCAGGAGGGATGGGTTGCAGCCGTGAATATGCCCCCGCAGACCCAGTATGATTTTACAAAAGCAAAGCTGACAAGGTATGTGGAACTGGTTGAACTCGACAACTGGCGGACCTATAAGCCCTATCACCTGTTCAAAAAGCTGGATGGCGACCAGCAAAAGCGGCTGAACTGAATTTTTTTGTCACTCTTTCGTCATTCGATAGTAAATTTGCCCAAATTTTATCACCATCCCCTGATTACATATGAAATGGTCTGAATTCTTCACGTCGTCAATTGGTAAGAAGCTGGTAATGAGTTTGTCGGGTATCTGCCTGATCGGCTTTCTGGTTGTCCACGTCGGTCTTAACCTGACCATTTTCAATGATCTTCCCATCTTCGACCCGGAGGATAACGGACGAATGTTCAACAAGGCGGCCCATTTCATGGGATCCACGGTAGTGATCCGGCTTATGGAAATCGGTTTGTTCGTTTTCTTTTTCCTGCATATTATCCAGGGCTACCTGCTTACCGTGCAGAACAGGGCAAAACGCAAAATCGGCTACAGCATCCCGGTAAAGGATGGCCGTGCTTCCTGGTACAGCAAGTCAATGGGATTGCTGGGCACCCTGCTGCTGATCTTCCTGATCCTGCATATCGCACATTTCTGGGTTCCTTCGCGTGTGACGCAGGACCTTACACCTGTGAAATATGGCGATATGGAAGCGCATAACCTTTTCGAACGCATGGTTGCCGTGTTCCAGAATCCATGGATCGTGCTGGTGTATATCCTTGGATGCATTTCCCTCGGATGGCACCTGTTACATGGATTCCAGAGTGCGTTCCGGACGCTCGGCCTTTCGAACCATCGTTATATCGACAGCCTCAAGGCAACCGGTACCGGTTTTTCCATACTTGTACCATTCCTGTTTGCATTGATGCCAATTGCAATGTATCTCGGATGGATCGGCTGATGCAACGCAAGTGCACGACAAAAGAAATAACATAGAAGAAATCTCAAATATTCAAGTGTTTTATGATTGATTCAAGAATACCGGAGGGAAAACTGGAAGACAAATGGGTCGATTACAAGGGCCATTGCAAACTGGTAAACCCGGCCAACAAGCGCAAACTCGAGATCATCGTTATCGGTACCGGACTCGCCGGCGCTTCTGCCGCTGCGTCGCTGGGCGAACTGGGGTATAAGGTGAAAGCCTTCTGTTTCCAGGATTCACCCCGCCGTGCGCACTCGATCGCCGCGCAGGGTGGTATCAACGCTGCGAAGAACTACCAGAATGATGGTGATTCCGTTTTCCGTCTGTTCTATGATACAATCAAAGGGGGTGACTACCGCGCACGTGAGGCTAATGTGCATCGCCTGGCGGAAGTCAGCGTCAACATTATCGACCAGTGCGTGGCACAGGGTGTGCCCTTTGCACGTGAATACGGAGGCCTGCTGAATAACCGATCATTCGGTGGTACACAGGTCAAAAGGACATTTTATGCTGCCGGGCAGACCGGGCAGCAGTTACTGCTTGGTGCCTACCAGGCCCTGGAACGCCAGGTGGCCCTTGGTAACGTGACCATGTACAGCCGCCATGAAATGCTTGATATTGTAATGATTGATGGCAAAGCGCGTGGCATCATTGCCCGTGACCTCGTGAAAGGCTCGCTGGAAAGGCATTTTGGCCATGCCGTCTTGCTGGCTTCCGGTGGGTATGGCAACGTCTTTTATCTTTCCACCAACGCGATGGGCAGCAATGTCACTGCGGCATGGAAAGCGCATAAACAGGGTGCTTATTTTGCCAACCCCTGTTTCACACAGATCCACCCCACCTGCATCCCCGTGACAGGTGACCACCAGAGCAAACTGACCCTCATGTCGGAATCCCTCCGGAATGATGGCCGGATCTGGGTGCCTAAGAAAAAAGACGATCCGCGTAAAGCCAATGAGATCCCCGAGGAAGAACGCGATTATTACCTGGAACGCCGCTACCCGGCATTCGGTAACCTCGTGCCACGCGACGTGGCTTCACGGGCCGCGAAAGAACGTTGTGATGCCGGTTATGGCGTGGGTACCACCAAACAGGCGGTGTACCTTGACTTCAAACATAACCTGATTAATAAATACGGTAAAACAGAAGCAAGCAAACTCGGGATCCTGAAACCGGACGAAGAAACCCTGATCCGCCTTGGTAAGGAAGTAGTGAAGGAAGAGTATGGTAACCTTTTCGATATGTACGAAAAGATCACCGGTGAAAATCCATATGAAGTACCGATGCGGATTTATCCCGCAGTGCATTATACCATGGGCGGACTCTGGGTGGATTATGAGCTGATGACAAATGTCAAAGGCCTGTATGCGCTGGGAGAAGCGAATTTCAGCGACCATGGAGCCAACCGTCTCGGTGCCTCGGCGCTGATGCAGGGTCTGGCCGACGGTTATTTTGTGCTGCCGTACACAATCGGTAATTACCTGGCAGATGAGATTGCCGTAGCGGCGATCCCAACTTCGCATGAAGCATTTACCGCAGCCGAAGAAAAAGTTAAACAACGCCTCGATACGTTTGTCAATATCAAGGGCAGCCAGAGTGTGGAAAGTTTCCATAAGCGACTCGGCAAGATCATGTGGGAAAAATGCGGCATGGCTCGTAATGAACAGGGGCTGAAAGAAGCCATTGCTGAAATCCAGGCGCTGAAAAAGGAATTCTGGCAGGACCTGCGGATCCCGGGCTCAGCGGATGAAATGAACAACGAACTCGATAAGGCCGGCCGTGTGGCTGATTTTATCGAACTCGGTGAACTGATGTGCCGCGATGCACTCGACCGCAATGAAAGCTGTGGTGGCCACTTCCGCGAGGAAAGCCAGACAGAGGAAGGCGAGGCTGAAAGGAAGGATGCAGAGTTTATGTACGTATCTGCATGGGAACTGAAAGGGGAGAGCCAATGGGAACTCCACAAGGAACCTCTGCAGTACGACGTGATCAAACCAAGCCAGCGGAATTACAAATAGCAGCAGTCACCGGGCGCAGTTGGCGTTTTTACTAATTACTCAAACAAGCCGATGGAACATTATAATATGAACCTGACCCTCAAGGTCTGGAAACAAAAGAACAGCAAGACTGCGGGTGACTTCGAAACCTATGCAGTGAAAGATATTTCTTCGGAAATGTCATTCCTTGAAATGTTCGATGTACTCAATGAGCAACTCATCCACGAACACCGTGACCCCATTGCATTCGACCACGATTGCCGCGAAGGGATCTGTGGCAGCTGCTCGATGTATATAAACGGACGCCCGCACGGACCCTGGAAAGGCACCACTGTCTGCCAGTTGCACATGCGTGCGTTCAAGGATGGCGATACCATTGTAGTGGAACCATGGAGGGCAAACGCATTCCCGGTCATCAAAGACCTGGTGGTGGATCGTTCGGCATTTGACCGGATCATCCAGGCCGGTGGTTATGTATCGGTGAATACCGGTGTAACAGTGGATGGTAATGCCATGCCCATCGAAAAGGGACATGCTGATAAAGCCTTCGCGGCTGCGGCCTGTATCGGTTGCGGGGCCTGCGTAGCAGCCTGCAAGAATTCGTCTGCACTGCTGTTCCTTTCGGCGAAAGTCACCCACCTCGGGCTGTTGCCACAGGGCGGACCTGAAAAGGATGTACGTGCCATCAACATGGTGGCGCAGATGGATAAGGAAGGTTTTGGTGCCTGTACCAATACCGGTGCCTGTGAAGCAGTTTGTCCCAAGGAGATTTCCATCACGAATATCGCGCGGCTCAATGGCGATTACATCGTGGCCGGACTTACCGCCGACAAGAACTACAAGTAAGAGCAGATCCACATTTTATAGCAAAGCCTTCCGTAATTATGGAAGGCTTTTTTGTGCCGTTCCGCTACAG
>SEAD01000244.1 GCA_004173355.1 Chitinophagaceae bacterium
GGCACATAGATCCCATTCTTTGAATAGAATAGATAGCTGCCGACATAGGCCACCGCCAATACCACCGCTAGAAGGATCACGGTCCTCCGCCTCACCTCAATCCTCCAGCTTCAGCTTCTTCAGCTTCGGCTCGATGACGGCCTTGCAATAGGGGTTCTTCGATTTGTTCTCCGCGTAATAGTTCTGATGGTAGTTTTCCGCCGGGTAGAACTCGGGAGCCTTGGTGATCTCGGTGACGATGGGTTTGTCGAAGTTCGCTTGCGCCGCTTTTTTCGAGGCTTCCGCGATCTTCTTCTGTTCGTCGGAGTGGTAGTAGATGGCGGAGCGGTATTGCGTGCCGACGTCATTGCCCTGGCGGTTCAGCGTGGTCGGGTCATGCAGGTCCCAGAACCAGGCGAGGACGCGTTCATAGGCGATCTTCTTCGGATCGAACACGACGACAATCACCTCCGCGTGGCCGGTGGCACCGGTGCAGATTTCCTCGTAGGTCGGTTTCTCCACCTTCCCGCCGGTGTAGCCGGAGGTCACGGAAATGACGCCGTCCAGCTTCTGATAGACCGCCTCCGTGCACCAGAAGCATCCTGCTCCCAGTGTGGCGGCTTCCATTCCTTCAGGGACTTTCGGCATCTCGGCTCTGGATCTCGCGTTGGCAGACATTTTCTTGGCAGGTTCGCATTGGGCGAGCGCCGGAACGAGGCACAGCAGCAACAGGGCAATTCGACGCGTCATGTTCATACGATACACGGAAACGGAGGAAATCCCGGAAAAATATCAATCACCATTCGATTCCCACCCCCGCCTCCGGGATCAGGATCTGCTCGCTGATGCCCAGGCGGTCCGCCTCCATCAGCAGCCGCTCCACCGGCTCCTCGTGCGGCTCATTCCCCAGGGGGAATGTCCCATAGTGCATGGGGATCATCACCTTCGCACCCAGCTCCGCGAAGGCGCGCACCGCCTCCTCCGGGTTCATGTGCACATTCCTGCCGCTCGGGGATTCATACGCACCGATGGGCATCAGCGCGACGTCGATCTCCTGCCGCCGCCCGATCTCCTGGAAGCCGTCGAAATATGCGCTGTCCCCGCAGTGGAAGACGCTCTTTCCGCCCGCGCGGATCAGATAGCCGCCGTAGTCGCGGTGGCGGTCGTGGATGTAGCGTGCGCCCCAGTGGAAGCACGGCGTGTGGGTCACGTGCAGTTCGTTGAACAGCAGCTCATCCCAGGTACACATCTCATGAACGGAGGAAAAGCCCAGCCGCTTCACCAGCGACCCGCTGCCCCTCGGCACCACGATGCCCTCCCGCGCCTTCAGCACCTTCAGGCTGGGCTTGTGCAGGTGGTCGAAATGGGCGTGCGTCACCAGCACCAGATCCACCTCCGGCACCTCCCGCAGCTTCAGACCCGGCTGGCGCAGCCGCTTCACCGGACCGTGCCAGTTCGCCCAGTTCGGGTCCACCATCTACTGGAAAACAGGCGTGCTGGTTGATGCAGCTGGTATTTTTAACGACAGCTTTTTTACCGGCCAGCTCACCGGTTTGTTCAGGATCATTGTGCAGGGAATTACAGATGATGGGGTGGTATCGGGATCAGCCAGCTTTGAGGTACGCTGATGCGGGATGGTGTACCCCACTGACCCGCCCCTCCCGGGAAAACCTACCTTTACATCCTATGTATCCAGCGCTCCGGGCCCATATAGAAAAAATCGTCCCGCTCACCGACAGCGAATACACAATGCTGTGCGAACATTTCACCAGCAAATCTTTCGCAAAAAACGAATACATCGTCAGGGAAGGGGAGCCAGTGCGGTACAATTATTTTATACTTTCAGGTCTTACCAAGCTGGTGTATACGGAGGAATCGGGGAAGGAGCATATCCTTTCGTTTGCGATGGAAGACTGGTGGGACAATGATTTCCAGGCATGGTATTACCAGTCTGCGGCGAAGCTTTCAATGGTCTGCCTTGAGCCGACTGATTGCCTTTGCCTGACGCTGGAACATTTCCACCAGCTTTGTTTAACCTTTCCAAAATTTGAGCATTTCTTCGTCAGCAAAGCCATTGGCGGGTTCCTTGCCTCGCAGCGCCGGATCCTTTCACTGATGACAAGTGATGCCCAGGCACGGTATCGCCAGTTTGTCCAGTATTACCCCTCGCTGATCCAGCGCCTGCCCAAAACACAACTCGCCGCCTATCTCGGCGTGTCCCGCGAAACCCTCAGCAGGCTGGTTTTATAATGTGATCTATGTCACGTGCAGCCGTCTCCGGTTTCAGCAACTTTGTTTCCCAATTAAAACAAAGTGATATGGACAAACGTGTCATCAATCCCTGGACATGGCAGGACGGCCGTCATTATGTACAGGCCGTGGAAGTAACAAAAACGGACGGTACCAATCAGCCAGGCGGGTTATGACCCTTCGAATATTGTGCGGCTGACTGTATACACGACTTCCCACGAAGAGTTTTTCCCGTTTTTTGAGGACTTCGGGAAATGGATCCGCGAAAAAAGGTATCCGTGCCGCTTCTACATTCATGGAAGTGAAATCGCTGTATGAAACCCTGAAGGTGGAACTGGAAGCGACAGTGGTGAAGTAAAACCGGATAGGTTACATTTGCGGCTTGTAAATACATACCATGATTCAGATCCATCCTGGTCTTTCCATTGCCGCTGATAATATCCTGTTTTGTTTTGCGCTTCCATCAGAAGCTGCCGACGTGTTTGAAGGATATAACCGCATCTTCACCGGTATAGGTAAAGTGGCGGCGGCTTATGAGCTGACCAAAGCCCTGCAGGCTTACCGGCCTGCATTGGTTATAAACCTCGGATCGGCCGGGAGTAATTTTTTCCGGCAGGGTGATATCGTGTGCTGTACAGGATTTATCCAGCGGGATATGGATGTACGCGGACTTGGGTTCGAACTTTATGAAACACCGTTCTCCGGCATTCCAACAGTGCTGCGTTACGGACATTCCATGGATGGCCTGCCTGATGCAATCTGTGGCACCGGTGATAGTTTTGAAATGGCGCATGCCACTACACTCTATAATGTAGTGGACATGGAAGCCTATGCACTGGCACTGGTAGCGCAGAAAGAGAACGTACCGTTTCTTTGCCTGAAGTATATTTCGGATGGGGCAGATGGGAATGCGGCCGGTGACTGGGCGGTGCAGGTGCATAATGCTGCGCTGGCATTCCGTGCAATCCTTCGTCTTGGGACGACTGATTGATTTAACTGTTGACGGATGTACGCACCGAGATCTGGCGGGCAGGGGCTTCTTCGGCAGGCTCGTCATCAAACATATAGTTCCACACGATCAGGCCGATAATGATCGCAACAACACCCGGCATCAGGATGCGGAAACGGTCCCACCTGCCAGCTTCTTTCCAGTCCTTCAGGCCACCAACGGTGACGAGCAGGAAAATGACGGCGAGAACAGAGAGGATGATTTTTGCTGAAACTGACATAAACCAGTTAGTGGGTGATTGTTTGACTGATGCGAATATACTTAATGCAATCCGCCCGCCGACCCCGTATTTTCCCGGGGTAACACAAAAATAACAGCGCTTTAGCTGCAGGTTGTACCCTATAAACGGTATTTCGACTGAAAGGGATTGACGTTTTCTGTTTATTTCAATTGGGAGGCTCTCCCTGCCTCTTGTCAATTCCCGCAACCAGGTGATTAAAATGGATAAAAGAGAGGAAAACCATCTAATTTCCGATATTAGCCCGACGAATTGAAGCCGGCAAGGTGATCGCCGGCTGAAAACCATTGCTGCCATGCGATACCTGTATCA
>SEAD01000245.1 GCA_004173355.1 Chitinophagaceae bacterium
GCCAAAGGCATCAGGTCATTTTTGTAATAAACTTTGCTGCCGTCAGTGCGGTAATCGTCACTCTCCCGGACATCGCCGTCCCAATATTTTTTAGGAATCGGCCGGATGGATCTGGGATCAGCGCCAGGCAGTTCTACGCCTTTGAAAAAGGCCTTATCTGCACTGACAGCAGTAGCAAAGCCTGGTCTGGACTGGTACGTCTGGCCTTTGGGAAGTTCTACATAGGGATACCAGTAGTTCTGCGGTTTGCCTGCGAGGCCGAGGCTCTGCCCTGCAAGCTGTACGATATACCCGAGACCGCTGAGGGAGGGGTTGTTATCAGAATTACGGGCACAGTAATAGGTGACGGTGCCGTCTGTATAGTAATTGTTGCCGAGGACGGTCAGTTTAGCCGGATTCAGGCCTTTCAGAATCAGGTTGCCGGCGTACACAAAGCGGTTGTCATAGCCAATCTGCTGGTCTGCATAACTGTCCTCCAGCACTTTGAAAGTCGCAGGATCTGCACCCTCTACTTCATAATTACCATTACTGGGAACCATCGCATAGACTTTCCCGTCGTAAACCGTAAAAACACCGTTGAGTTCCGTGGTCTTGGAATCGTAACCGAAGTCATCCTCCGGACCGGCCAGTGACAGGTAGATAATGCTGAAAGACACGCCAAACATCAGGATGAGAAAGGCATAAAAAACGAACCGGTATTTGTACATCATAGCTTAGTTTTTAAAAATGAAAATGACTTTGGCAGCCATCTTAACCGCTTTTCCTAAGCAAACGCCTTACCACATCAGTCCTGATGCAGATTCACCTCGATAAAACCGGACGCCTGCCCCAGCATCCGGCGCGAATCGCTGCTGAGGTTTTTGAGGATCAGCTTCTTACTGCGTGCTTCATACTTATCCGTCAGCTTCTTGAGGGCATCTATGGCCGACATATCTGCCACACGGGATTCCTTAAAATCGATAATGACCGTTTCCGGATCGCCGTCGGCATCAAACTTATCCAGAAAAGCCGTGGTACTGCCGAAGAAAAGCGGCCCGTAGATGGCATACTCCTTACTCCCGTCGGCATTGATGCTTTTGCGCGCACGGATCCTTTTGGCGTTGTCCCATGCAAATACCAGCGCGGAGATGACCACGCCAATCAGTACCGCCAGAGCCAGATTGTGCAGCAGCACGGTAATCAGCGCAACGAGCATCCCTACAAAAATATCAGATCTTGGCATCTTGCTAATAATCCGGAACGATGCCCATTCAAAAGTACTGATCGCGACCATCATCATCACGCCCACCAGGGCAGCCATCGGAATCTGCTCTATCACTGGTCCGCCCACCAGAATAATCATTAAAATAGTGAGAGCGCCAATGGCAGCAGACAGCCGTGACCTGGCACCCGCACCGATATTGACAAGCGTCTGAGCCACCATCGCACAGCCGCCCATACCGCCGAAAAAGGCATTGGTAATGTTGGCTGCACCCTGCGCTACGGCCTCTTTGTTGGAGTTGCCTTTGGTATTGGTAATCTCATCTACCATATTGAGGGTGAGAAGAGACTCAATCAAACCGACCCCTGCCATAATCATCGCATACGGGAAAATAATCTGCAGCGTAGCCATCGTAAAAGGAACCGCAGGAATATGGAAAGAAGGCAGCGACCCACTGACGCTGGCAATGCTGAGCACCTTTCTGGTATCGATATTAAAACCGTAAACCAGAGCAAACACAACGATAATGGCGATGAGCGAAGCCGGAACCGCTTTCGTCAGTTTCGGAACCAGAAGCACAATGGCGATGGTGAGCGCTGTGAGTCCCAGCATGATGTAAAGTGCAGAACCGCTGAGCCAGTGCGTCACGCCGTTGTCAACCGTTTTGAACTGTACCACCTGCGCCATAAAGATGATGATGGCAAGCCCGTTCAGAAAGCCGTACATCACAGGCTGCGGGATGAGCCGCACAAATTTGCCCAGCTTGAAAGTCCCCACCAGAATCTGCATCACACCGGCCATCGCCACCGCAGCGAACAGGTACTGCACACCATGGGACGATGCCAGCGCCATCAGTACTACCACAGTAGCACCCGCCCCACCGGAAACCATACCGGGACGTCCGCCCAGAATGGCGGTGACAATACCCATCAGAAAAGCGGCATAAAGACCGGTGAGCGGTGACAGACCTGCCAGGATCGCAAAGGAAAGCGACTCCGGAATCATCGTCATGGCGACGGTGAGTCCGGCCAGCAGTTCGGTTTTGAAGTTGATGTTTTTTAAGTCGGAGAAATCAAGGGCGTTTGCAAACATTAGAATCGATCTGCAAAACCTGTCCTGCTGAGATGAATTATCAGGCAGTGGTTTTGCAGGCCTCAAAAATACAAAAAACAAGCTTTCCGTATACCAAAGAAAGCCGTGAGAAAGCCGGAAATATCAGGAGCAATTACAGGATCTCATGGATTCTGAGGTACTGCAGCAGCATAATGGTTTTGGCATCTTTGATATTGCCGCTACTCACCATCTTCAACGCCTCGTTGAAATCGTACTCCAGTACTTCTATATTCTCCGCTTCTTCCTCCAGGCCGCCGCCATCGCTCACCTTCATCTCTTTGGAATACTCGGCCACGAAAAAGTACAGGATCTCGGTCACAGAGCCCGGCGACATATAGGCCTCATACACTTTCTGCACCGTCTTGATTTTGTAGCCGGTCTCCTCCTCGGTCTCCCTGCGGATGCAGTCCTCGGGATTGTCCTGATCCAGAAGGCCTGCGCACGCTTCGATCATCATACCGTCCGCATTCCCGTTGATGAAAGTCGGCATTCTGAACTGCCTGGTCAAAATAACAGTATTCGATTCTTTGTTATAAAGTAGAATCACCGCTCCGTTGCCCCGGTCATAGGCTTCCCGGCTCTGGGTCTGAACGGTACCGTCCTTCTGCGTGTACTCATAAGTGATCTTTTTGAGGGTGTACCAGTTGTCCGACAGGATCTCTGTTTTAGTAATGTTGAAGTGCTGCATCGTTTGTTTTTAAAATGATAAAATAAGATTAAAATAGGGCTGACAGGATCCCGAAAACCGTTATCCAAGGTCTATCAACCGTTAAAGATACATTTTAAACGCGCAAATTAACCGTGGATTGTACCATATTGATTATCTTTAGTGAAATCAAAAACAATCATCTATGAAAGCCCTCTTCCCGATTGCATTGGTATTTGCCTGCAGCAGCTTGCTCCCCGCTCAGACTGCACCTGAAAAGGATATCTGGTCCGGCCAGTATGAAGTCTTCGCTGATACAGACGCCACAAAAAGCCTTGGAAACCTCAGCATCAGCAAATCCAAAACGCTGAAAGCGGAAGATGTACCTTCCCGCCTGGAAGCAGATCTGGAGCGGTGGACGGTATCTTCTGCGCAGGACGGCAAAACGGATTCCACAGATGCCAGAAGGTTTCTATATAACGAAGAGGATGATGAATATAAGGAATTCGGATGGACGGAAAAGCACAAAGCAGGTCAGATCAAGTGTCTGGACGGCGGCCACTTCTTCATCTGCCAGACCGATGCCAACACCACCGTAGAAATGAAAGGCGAGAAACCGCTGTTTACAAAAACAGGCTTCTTCGGCGTATGGCTGCATTACGGACTTGTAACGATCAAAAAAGTGAAATAAGCAACCGCACCGGATTTGCATCATTCTTGTTGTAAGGCCTAAAACTGAAACCTATGAAAAGAAGCGTCCTACCCTTTCTCTTGCCGGTACTTTTTCTGACAGGCTGCGGCTATTTTCCGAAGGATGATCAGCA
>SEAD01000111.1 GCA_004173355.1 Chitinophagaceae bacterium
AGGATGCACAGCATCGGCTCGGTAACCTGCGCAACCAGAATTTCCGCGAAATCTGGCGCAATGGTGAATACGCCGAGTTCCGCAGGAAAATCCTCACCGGCAGGAAAAACATTGATATCTGCGCCAACTGCTCGGAAGGAACCAAGGTCTGGAGTAACGATTAATACTGGAAACTATGACCCTCCCATCATCCATCAGCACGCGATTGCAATACCAGCACAAATCACTGATCGAACTGATCGACGGACTCGCCGACAGCGAGATCCGCATGGCGGTCAACCCCGGGAAATGGTCCATTTTCGAAAACATCGTACACCTCGAAACCTACCAGCACATTTTTATCGCCCGGGTAAAAAAAATGCTTGACCAGGATGGCTGCAGCTTTCCTGTTTACTCCGCCGAAACCGACCCGCTCTTCCATGACCACCTAAGCAGGCCCAGCCATGAAGTTATCCATGACCTTATGACCATGCGTAAGGAAATAGCTTCGGGTATGTCCTCCTTCAATGAAACCGATCTTGCCAAAAAAGGTATCCATCCCGCCTTCGGCGAAATGAACCTGACCGGCTGGCTCAACTTTTTCCTGCTCCATGAAGCACATCACCTGTTCACCATCTTCAAACTGGCAGCCCGGACACGATCAGGCCGCTAAACCCTTACCCACGCTGTAACGGACCACACCAATCCCCCTTAAATGTGAAAGCCTTGTTTAAATCCGGGCAATCATCTGCAAAATTGATGTTTAACCATTAATTTTGTGCCGCCGCTGTCTTTTTGTGGCATCAGATATGTTGTATTTTTGCAGGGTGTTTGGATAACTCCTTACATTTAATCATTAAACCTCTTTACAATGGGCATCGATCAGGACATCCACCAGGCCAAGTTCAGGAATGAACACCAGAAAGCGATGATCAACCTTTTATACACCTACGGTTGGGTGACGGAAAAGTCAAAAGAGTTTTTTGCCCAGGAAGACATCACTCCCCAGCAATTCAACATACTTCGTATCCTGAGGGGCAGCCACCCGCAGCCGCTCTCCACCCTGCAGATCCGTGAGCGCATGCTGGACAAAATGAGCGATACCAGCCGTATCGTCGATCGCCTGGTGACAAAGGGTTTTGTAAAAAAGGGTACCTGCAAGTCCGACCGCCGGCTTGTGGATGTGATCATTACCGACAAAGGCCGCAAACTCCTTGAGCGGATCGATGAACGCGAAGATGAAATGGACAGCATCACCGGTAACCTCAGTGCGAAAGAAGCAGCAATACTCAGTGATCTCCTTGATAAAATCCGCGAACCAGTCAGCGAGACTGCGCCGATTTAGGCTTTAATTAACCGCCCAGCCGGTATCTTTGCGATCCTCATCCAGTCGAATTGAATATGACGAGATCGCTGTTACTCATTGTTGCCCTGCTCCTGCCTGTTTTGTTTTTTGCACAGACACCGGAATTCCGTGGGGTCTGGATCGCCACCGTCGATAATATCGACTGGCCCCCGCGTGGCACCAATGATCCGGTCCGTCAGCAGGAAGATTTTATCCGGCAGCTGGACCTCCATAAAAAAAACGGGATGAACGCCGTAATCGTGCAGGTGCGGCCGTCAGCTGATGCATTTTACCAATCCGATTTTGAACCCTGGAGCCAGTGGCTCACCGGTGTACAGGGCCGCGCACCATTTCCGTACTACGATCCGCTTGCATTCATGGTGCGGGAAGCACATAAACGGGGCATGGAATTCCATGCATGGCTCAACCCGTACCGCGCCAACTTCAATACCAACACGGCTTCCATCACAAAAGACCATATCACCCGTACACATCCATGGTGGTTCGTGACCTACGGTGGCAAAAAATATTTCGAACCCTCCAACACGGGCGGACAGGATTTCGTGGTAAAAGTTGTCCGCGATATCGTGCGCCGTTACGATATTGATGCCATCCATATGGACGACTACTTCTACCCATACCGTATCCCGGGTAAGGAATTTCCGGATGCAGCTGCATACCTGCGCTCCGGCAGCACACTTGACAAGGCCGACTGGAGAAGGAGTAATACCGACTCCATCATCTCCAAACTCAGCGTTGCTATCAAACTGGAAAAATCATGGGTGAAATTTGGTATCAGCCCGTTTGGTGTGTGGCGCAATATCACACAGGACCCAGATGGCAGCCGCACCAAAGCCGGTACCACCAACTACGATGACCTCTATGCCGATATCCTGCTCTGGCTGGAAAATAAATGGATTGATTATGTAGCACCACAACTCTACTGGGAAATCGGACACCGGCTGGCCGATTACCGCGAACTGGTGGAATGGTGGGCCAACCATGCATTCGGACGGCATGTGTATATCGGTCACGGAATCTATCGCGCAACGGAAAACAGCCTGCCATGGAAAAGACCCGAGGAACTTCCTGACCAGATCAGACTCCTGCGCTCATACCCGACAATCCAGGGAAGCGCGTTTTACAGCAGTCGCACCTTCAGCTTCAATCCAAATGGCTGGAACGATACCCTGCGCAACAACTACTACCGGGTCCCGGTAACAGTGCCCGTAATGGAATGGCTGCCGGAACACGGACCTGTCGGCGCCACCCAGCCATCCCCTTTTAAAGCAGTAATGAAGCCCGCCGATCATGCCCGGCAGGGCCGGTAAACACCGGGTCAGGGCTTGCGGGAATTCGGTTTGCCCTCGAGGTAATCTGCGTAGGCAAGTGACCCGAGACGGAAACGGAGCGGCACACTGATGGCCTTTTCTACCCTTAACTCAGTGCGGCAAAAAAACGCCAGGTTATCGTGGAAATAGCCCCCATCAAGCGGTTGGGCGATTTTTTTTGACTGACTGAGATCAATTTTTCCACCATACGGAACCAGCTTCACGGCCAACATCGACCGCTCTGTCAGCCTCCGCTGTGATTTGAAACTAATGGATTGCGTTTCAATAGATAATGCAGGGGGAATTTTTCTTATTCCCTGGGCAAATATTTCCCCATCCTGAAAAAAAATCAGGGCAACAAATAGAAATAATAAACGTTCCGCCGATTTTCTATGCATGTTTCGTAAGTTTACGGCCTGATTTTTGTTCAATGGCCGGATTTTTGAAAAATTATCTAGCCCAAAACGCTACATAATATTATGGCCTTAAGCCAATCGTTACAACAGAAATTACTACAGAAACTCTCGCCACAGCAAATTCAATTAATGAAGTTGCTGCAGGTACCTACGGCAAATCTCGAAGAGCGGATCAAGGAAGAGCTTGAAGAGAACCCTGCCCTGGAACTTGACGAGGAGAAACACGAAGATAGTGAAGGTGAGCTGAAGGATGAATTCAGCGAGACCCCTGAGGCCGAGTATGAGGAGCAGAGTGGAAGCGAGGAGGACTATGAGAATGTGGACGTGAGCGATTACGTGCACGACGGGGACGATGAAGTCGCTGACTACAAGACAAGGGACGACAATTATCCCGAAGACGACCAGAAAACAATCCCTTTCAAAACCGAGGCAAGTTTCTATGAAACCCTCCTGGTGCAGCTGGGTCTGCTCAAGCTGGACGAAAAGGAACAGAAAATAGCCGAACAGATTGTCGGAAGCATCGATGAGGATGGTTACCTGCGAAGGGAAACCACCGCTATTGTGGATGACCTGGCATTCCGGCAGAACGTCAATGCAACCGAAGAGGAAGTGGAAGCGATGATCCAGCGGATCCAGCGTTTTGACCCTCCGGGTGTGGCCGCAAGGGATCTGCAGGAGTGTCTGCTGCTCCAGCTCCAGCGCAACAAGGATGAAGGCAAGGACGTTGACGTTGCCATCCTCGCGATAAAAAAATACTTCGACGAGTTTACAAAGAAACACTACGAAAAAATCCAGCGCGGACTCAATATCGATGAGGAGCAGCTCAAGGAAGTGATGCAGCAGATCATCCGCCTGAATCCCAAACCGGGTGGCAATGTGGGTGGCATCAACAAGGCGGAGAGCTATGTGGTCCCCGACTTTTTTATTTTCAATAACGGTGGCAAACTGGAACTGACCCTTAACTCGCGTAATGCTCCGGAACTCCGGATCAGCGAAGGTTACAGGGATATGATGAAGGAATACGACCGCGGGGCGAAAAAAGACAAACGCCAGAAGGAAGCCGTACTTTTTATCAAACAGAAGATCGATGCGGCCAAGTGGTTTATTGACGCCATCAAACAGCGCCAGCAAACCCTGATCAGTACCATGACCGCGATCATGACACACCAGCATGATTTCTTTATTACCGGCGATGAAACATCACTCCGCCCGATGATCCTGAAAGACATCGCAGAAAAAACAGCACTGGATATTTCCACCGTAAGCCGTGTGGCCAACAGTAAATTCGTGCAGACGGAATTCGGTACCTACCGGCTGAAATTCTTTTTCAGTGAATCACTGAGCACCGACAGCGGTGAAGAGGTTTCAACGCGGGAGGTAAAGAAAATCCTGAGTGACCTCATTGAGGGAGAACACAAAAAACGTCCGCTCAGTGATGAACGGCTGACGGAACTTTTGCAGGAAAAAGGCTACAATATCGCACGGCGCACCGTTGCAAAATACCGTGAGCAACTCAATATCCCTGTCGCCCGCCTCAGGAAGGAACTGTAAGCGGATGGTAAAATCCATCCTGACCAGTATTTCCTGCCTGTTACTCCTGGCCGCCAGCGGCCAGCCCATCCCCGTAAACGATAACGCCACCACATCGCGTTACCCGTTTATCAATACTATTTTCAACCGGGTACTCAACAGTACGCCGCTTGATTCTTTTTACCAGAAATTATACCGGCTGAAATCTGGCGGCAAGGGCACCGTGTCAGTGGTGCATATCGGGGACTCACATATACAGGCAGACTTCCTCTCCGGCGAGGTCAGGAAAAACCTGCAGGATTTTTTCGGGAATGCGGGACGGGGACTGGTATTCCCTTACCAGCTTGCGCAGAGTAATGCACCGGGTGATATCATTGCGTCTTCCAATACAAGCTGGACATTCAACCGGATAGCACATCCCGAAATCCCGCAACCAGCGGGGATTTCAGGGTTCGGCATCCGTACCTCGGCAACCGGCGCCAATATCCGGCTCAGCCTGCGGCAGGATTTCAACAGGGGATACCAGTCATTCAGCCGCCTGAAATTTTTCCTCGACAGCAGCAGTACATCCGGATGGATCCTCGAAGCCGAACCGAATGATGTACCCTATGTGCTCAAACGTGAGGAAGGTGACAGCGCCGTTTACCAGCAGGTAGACCTGCCAATGGCGGCTTCATCGTTTTCGATGGCTGCACTGCCCGGTCAGGGACCACGTGATTTTTACGGCGTTTCCCTGGAGACGGCCACGCCGGGTGTATTGTATCATACCATTGGTGTGAACGGTGCCCGGTACGACCAGTATAATATCGCCCCACTTTTCTGGCGGCAGCTCCCCGCACTGAAAGCGGATCTCTATATCATTTCACTGGGCACCAATGAAGCGCAGCGCGCGGCATTTGCGGAACAGGCATTCCTGCGGGAATTCAACCAGTTTATCACGCGGCTCAGGACTGCCTCACCGGGGGCAGCGATCCTGGTCACGACTGCCCCGGATTCATACAAGGGGCGCTACTCCAACAAAGTGCTGAAGGCCCTGAACCAGTCGCTGGCGGCTGAAACCAACAAACTGTATCTCCCGACCTGGGACCTCTATAAAATCACCAATGGATTTGGTTCAGCGTACAGCTGGTCACGCCGGGGGCTGATGAGCCGCGACCGCATCCACTTTACCGCAGAAGGATACAGGCTGCAGGGGCAGCTGCTCTTCAACGCGGTTGCAAAAGGATACAATGAATACATTGAATCGCTGCAACCGAAAAAACTTCCCTGATTTAATCAGAATGGCAGGTCGTCATCACTGCTTGTGAAAGAAGTATTGTGGAAATCCTCTTCTTTTGCCTGCGGCTCGGATCCGGCTGCTCCGGCGGGTTCAATTTTCCAGGCTTTCACGTCGGTATACCAGCGGCCATTGTATTCCCGGCTCTCCACATCAAACGAAATATTCAGTTTGTTGCCAATGCTGAGCTGGTTGCCCGCGATCTTGTCGCCCCAGATCGAAATGCAGACTTTCTTCGGGTATTGTCCTTCTGTTTCGACAATGATATCCTGCTTTTTCCATTCACCATTCTTTCCTGAACCTGTCTGAAGCGGGAGTAATTGTACCAGTTTAGCCGTAAGCTGCATTGTAAATAATTTTAGTGCCTGAATTGACGGCAAATATAGGAAACGCCCATCAGAACTGGAGGTAGATCGGCATCACCGGTTCGGCCGATTTGAAATACCCGTACAATAGGAGGAACGCAAAGAACACCAGCATATACACCAACAGCGGCACACGCGGGAAACGCCCGATCAGCCGGTCTGCCAGCGTATCCGGCAGCAGGTGGATCACATACCCGATAGCCATCATGACCAGTACGGAATAATAGTTGGCCGAAAACGCCGGCCATACCGAAAAGTCAAGATCCGTGCGGATCTGGCCAATCATGGTCATCGCTGTGTCAAGGTCACGGGCATGGAAAAAAATCCAGCAGAAACAGACAAAGTGGAAGGTCAGCAATGCAGCCAGCACATTGTACACCCGGCTGTTGTTGAACGGGGAAAAGGCCTTACCGGTCAGCAGCATCCAGAGTTTGTGTACGGCCAGGGAAATCCCGTGCAGCGCTCCCCAGATAATAAAGTTCCAGCTTGCCCCATGCCAGAATCCGCCAAGCAGCATTGTGGTCAGCAGGTTCATATTTGCAGCCACCCCTTTTGACTCTTTTGTGATCATGGCCGGGAGCATGAACAGGAGCAGGATCCCGCCCGATACTGCGGCGGACATGATATAGGAGAGACTGAAAAGATGATGGCTGGCAAAGAATACGCCGCCAAAAAATAGTACTGCAAAAATCCAGGTACCAATACTGCTGTTGCGGTTGCCCCCCAGCGGGATGTACAGGTAGTCCTTGAGCCAGGACGATAGCGAGATATGCCAGCGGCGCCAGAATTCGGTGATCGACTTACTCTGGTAAGGCGACAGGAAGTTGGTCGGGATAGTAAACCCGAGCCAGCGTGCAATCCCGATGGCTATATCACTGTAACCACTGAAGTCGCAGTAGATGACAATCGCATAGGCATATACCGCAAAGAGGTTTTCAACGCCCGTATATCGTTCGGGGGCATCGAATATATAATTCACAAAATTGACGGTGATGAAGTCGGATACGATCAGCTTTTTAAACAGGCCCGAGATGATCAAATAAAAACCCTTTGAAAAATCCGTCTCTGTCAGCGCATAAGGCTGGTTGATCTGCGGTACGAAATCATGCGCACGGACTATCGGGCCCATGACCAGTTTTGGGAAAAAGGAAAGGAACAGGAGATAGTCGCTGAACTTTTTTGCCGGCTCAAACTGTCCGCGGTATACATCGATCGTGTAACTGACATTTTCAAAGGTGAAGAATGATATCCCAACGGGTACCGCGAGCTGCAGCGGATCAAAACCGGTCTGGAACATATCATTGCTGAGGCCAATAAAAAAATCCGTGTATTTGAAATACACCAGCAGTCCGATATTGAATACGATACTGCAGATCAGCAGCAATTTCCGCCTGGCTTTATCCTGCTGCCGCCAGATCGCATTTGAGATAAGGAAGTCGACAACAGCCGACGCCACCACGATCAGCACGAACTGGCCGCTGGCTTTATAAAAGAAGTAAAGCGAAAAGAAACAGAAAATATACCTGCGCGCTGAAAAATTATTGCGGAACCGGTAGTAACAAAGAATAAAGAGCGCGAAAAAAAACACGAAGAACCCGCGCTCAAAAAGCAACGGCATTTCCTTGTCGTAGAGGAACTGCTGGAAAAATGCTTGTATGTCGAATGTGGGCATGGTTGGTAAGCGCTGTTTATTTCTTCCGGACTGTGTATTTATTATATTCCTTCAGGATGGCCTCGTAAAAACGGGTGCCCAGTATCGCCGCACCGCGGTGATTGGGATGCACATAATCCTGGTTGGCCAGCGCTGGTTTCTGCCGCGCCCAGTCGACGATCGAGTTGGTGCCTCCCATCGTTTCGAACTGGTTGTAGAAAGCACTTCCGGTTTCGTAGGCCAGTACTGCCTGCACTTTCACCAGTGAGTCGATCCCCACTGCAGACCTGTATTCGCCGCCATACCGGAAGGCCCGGTCAGCAGTACTCACCAGCACAAAATCTGTTTCCGGGAACGCACCCCTGATTTTTTTCAGGATCGGCAGCATGGTACGGGCGTACCAGCTGAAGTTTTTATCGTTGGGGCGAAACAGCAGGTTAACGCCATACTGGAATACAATCAGGTCGTACGGATTCTCGAGTGAAATAGCATGGAGGAATCCGGAATCAATGCGGGCGAATTCAACACCGGTGATCCCGCGGAAGGAAAAGTTGTCGACAAAAACACCACTGGCAGATTCAAAGGAGATCCCGTAAACAGGCAGGCTGTTATCAGCTACTTCAAGTCTGATCCCACGGCTTCCACTGTTGCCAAGGGGTGTCCGGTTTACCGGTTTGCTGCCTGAAACCCGCACGGACTGGCCGTTTACAACAACCTGTGTGTTACCTGCACCATGCAGCAGGCTTTTTTCAACTACAGAGCTGCTGTCGTACCTGGTCTGGTCTGTCATCTGCACCCAGGCATTGTCCGAATGGAATGTATGTCCCGAGAGATAGAGCCGCCCCGTTTTACTGTCCTTGAAATTATCATCGGTCCAGGTAGTGGAATAACTGGCGGTAACCGTCTGCCTGAATTTTGAAACCGCTGATGTGATAGGTACAAAGCCAACCCCTGTGCCGCCAAATTTCGCCTGGAGCAGTTCACGGAGGGTCTGTGTCAGCAGGTCACCCTCAATCATGCTGTCCCCGAAATAGGCAATCCTGATTTTGGTTGGTTTGCCCGCTTGCAGGTCTGCCAGTTTCGTCAGGAAATGATCAATGGAAGGGCGTGTGGTATCTGAATAAAAGCCATTGATGGTGGCGGGCTGATGGTAAAGCGAAAAGTCGGATGCCGGTTTGCTTTCGATGACCACGGGTATATCCAGGCTGTCTTTCCCTTTCGGGTCGTTTGTCACCAGCATCGTGTCCGTGGGATTTTTTAATACATCCGAAACGAGATTGACCCGGCTGAACGGAAGCCAGCTGAATCCGGAATAAACCGCGGCAATGGATAGAAGAAGGAACAGGCCGGTACTGTAAAGGATGAGATGAAGGACGCGGCGATTGCTATTCATAAACTATTAATGGGTCGCAAGTTTGTTTTTGCGGATCGTTGCGTTGATCCTTTTTTTCCATTCAACCGGTGCTTCTGAATAACCTCCCCGGGCGATTGCATCGATCCAGGTTTTGGTATCCTTTGTGCCCTTTAGGCGGCTGTAATATTTTTTACGGCTCAGCACCCCGCAGAAATCCGCATACGATGCAGCTACATTCGGGTACTGTTTATAACGGGTGCGGATCCCCTTTGTCTTCAGCAGGTTGTTCCGACCAACGATGCCGAAATGATTGTTCAGGTTCCTTGCGTTGCGGCTTGTTCCGGATCCGGATTCCAGGATTGCCACGCCCAGGATGATGGATGAGGGAATGCCGTAAACGGATGCAAGAGAATCAGCAAGCGGCCGGTATTTTTTTACATACTTTGATTGCGCCGATGCTGCAAGGACAAACAGCACACAACACAGGGTGGTCATTACCCTGACAGGCAGTCGTCTGGTGCGTGTGTTTTCGATGGAATTGGTTTTTAGCATGGTGCGGTAAATATAAGCCGCCCTTTTGTTTTTTTATAACAACCCGGCTTTTCGTTTATTGCGCACGGACCTGTGCCTGATTCATTTATTTTTGCAGAAAGGAATACAATATGACGCGGGAACGACTGGCAATTGACGGGGACAAGGGGCTTATGGAAATCAGGGATACCTCCCACCAGCCACGAAACCCGGTCGTGCGGGTATTTGCCAACGTCCTCTCGTATATTTTCCATCCGCTTTTTATCCCGGTTTACCTGATCTGGTTCCTGATGCATGCCGAACCACAACTGTTTGCCAGCTTCAGCGACAAGGACAGGATGATCGTGCTGGTCCGGTTTTTTGTGATCTATACCTTCTTCCCCCTTGTAACCGTACTGCTGGCAAAAGGACTTGGCTTCCTCAGTTCGATCCATATGCGGAACCAGAAAGACCGGATCATCCCCTACATCGCCTTCGGGATTTATTTTTTCTGGATGGCATACGTTTTCCGCCACCAGCCGCAATTCGCCCCTCAGGTCCTGCAACTCGCCATCGCCATTTTTATCGCCTCCTCCCTTGGCCTGATCGTCAATATATATATGAAGGTGAGTATGCACGGCATGTCGATGGGTGTGGCGCTCGCCTTCGTCACCATGCTCGCATTCCAGTCAGCCGGGTTTACAATGTACCTGTCAGTTGCCTTACTGCTGACCGGCCTTGTCTGTACTGCCCGTATGATTGCGTCGGACCATACACCACGGGAGATATACACCGGCCTGCTGACAGGAATCCTGTCCATGCTGCTGGCCGTGTGGGCCGACAGCATCCTTCCCTGATCCGGCACCCGTATACAACAGGGTAAGATGGTTATAACCCTTACCAGTGGCCATTTCCCGGACAAATCGGTTGTTTCAGCCTGCCGGCTAGCGTATTAAAACGCACATATTGCAGAAAAAAAGCCTAAATATTTTGGGATTTAAACAGGGAATATATTACTAAATCATTTAGCTTTGATGTTCATAACATTTTAACCCCCGCATTCCTTAAATCATAATTTTGGCTATGGCAAAGACAGAAAAAACACCAGAAGCGGTAAGTAATACCAGCGAAAAATTAAAGGCACTGAAACTGACAATGGACAAAATCGAAAAGGATTTTGGCAAAGGCAGTGTCATGATGATGAATGAACGCGGGGAGATGTTACAGGAAGTGATTTCAACCGGATCCATCGGCCTTGATGTGGCGCTGGGTATCGGCGGGCTTCCGAGGGGCCGTGTGGTCGAGATCTACGGACCGGAATCATCCGGTAAAACGACGGTGGCAACACACGTAATCGCGGAGGCACAGAAGAAAGGCGGGATGTGCGCCTTTATCGATGCCGAGCATGCGTTCGATAGCGCGTATGCGCAGAAACTGGGTGTGGATGTGGACAATCTCCTGATCTCCCAGCCGGATTACGGGGAACAGGCGCTGGAGATTGCCGACAGGCTGATCCTTTCGGGTGCCCTGGATGTGGTGGTCATTGACTCAGTGGCTGCACTTGTTCCAAAAGGTGAACTCGAAGGTGAAATGGGGGACAGCAAGATGGGGCTGCACGCAAGGCTGATGAGCCAGGCTCTCCGGAAACTGACCGCCACTATCTCCAAAACCAATACCATCTGTATTTTTATCAACCAGCTCCGCGAAAAAATCGGTGTAATGTTCGGTAACCCCGAAACTACCACCGGTGGTAATGCCCTCAAGTTCTATGCATCCGTGCGGCTCGATATCCGTCGCAGCACACAGATCAAGGATGGTGACGAAGCGATTGGTAACCGTGTAAAAGTAAAAGTGGTCAAGAACAAGGTGGCGCCTCCTTTCCGTGCAGCGGAATTTGATATCATCTTCGGGGAAGGTATTTCGAAAAATGGTGAAATCATCGATATGGGTGTTG
Source organism: Chitinophagaceae bacterium (assembly GCA_004173355.1). Taxonomy (GTDB): domain Bacteria; phylum Bacteroidota; class Bacteroidia; order Chitinophagales; family Chitinophagaceae; genus JBEVJC01. The sequence goes on from SEAD01000111.1 coordinate 11,712, forward strand.
AACTGGGCATCGTGCAGAAAAGTGGTTCATGGTTCAGCTATAATACTGACAAACTCGGCCAGGGAAGGGAAGCAGTAAAACAATTGCTCCACGATAACCCCGAACTGTCAAAAGAAATTGAAGAGAAGATCAGGGAGAAAGTAAAAGAAATGCAGGGCACCTGATAAACTCATAAAACTTTCACCAGCAGTCGTCTGGCTGGCAGGTGGGTTAGTAAGTAAAAAAGGCCGTTCCGTTCCCGGAACGGCTTTTTGCATAATTTTAGGAGAGGAAGATTGATTTCAATGTTTAAACATTATATATTTGCCCATCGAAACACGAACCCATGGTGAACCAGGAAAAAAATAAAACAGAATTAAAAGGTCCGGCAAAGCTGTTGCTCGTATTATCAGCATTGCTGCTGATCATCAGTTTTTTCCTTACCTGGGTAAAGTGGGACAACACACCCGTAACAGGTGCAGCAATGGCTTCCGGTGAGTTTTTCAATATATCGGAAACAGATTTCGGCCTGGCCAATCCCTTCCCGAAGCTGGCACCACTGATGACTGCGTTATGGATTATACCGGCTCTGGCCATGATCACGCTGGTGGTTACTTTCATGCAAAAGAGGCTGGGTTTCATCCCCGTCATAGCCGGCATGCTCGTACTCGGACTGGCTACCATGTATATTCTGTTCTCCAGGACATTGCTGGACCTCGGAATCAATTATGAACTCGCTCCGGGGATTTATGGATCCATACTTGCAGGGGTGGGGCTGGTCCTGCTGGGTTCAAAACACCTGGCTGGCAAAATTATTTTCCTCGTAGCCGCACCATTGATTACCTGGGCAGGCTTCAGCTTCGCAACGAAACAGATCGAGGGACAGGAATATGACAGTACCTCCAGCCAGGAATCGGCGTATACCCTTAGTGCTGACCAGCTGATCAATGAGTTCAGGACAAACGACAGCCTGGCAAATGCCCGGTACCGCGAACAAATCATCACAGTGAATGGTAATATATCGGCAATTGATTTTCCAACAGATACCACTGCAACCATTAAGTTCGCAGACTCGACTGGTTCTTACGCTATCTTTCCTTTTGGGAAAGACGTGATAGCTGAACTGAAAACATACACCGCCTCACAGCCTGTTTCGATCAAGGCTTCGTGCAGCGGAGGTGTATTCAGCGAAATCCTGGAAACGGAAATCATCACCTTCAAACGGAGTACACTCATTAAAAAATAAAAACCCCAATTCAAAAAAATAGCAACATGAAAAAGACGCTCCTTATCGCCGCATTATTCGTAACGGCAACTTCTGTTTTCGCCCAGAAAAAAACCACAAGCTCTGCAACTGTCACTTTTGATGCAACTACCCCGATCGACGCGCTGCCAAAAGCAGAAAACAAAACCGTTGTAGCATCACTGGACACCAAATCAGGTGCGGTAGCATTCGAAGCACCGGTAAAGAATTTTGCATTCACCAACCCGATGATCCAGGATCACTTCAATGGTGACAAATGGCTCAACTCAAACGAATTCCCTGCGTTTACCTTCAAGGGTAAAGTAGCTGACCTGAAAGCAGTGAAATTTGATAAGGATGGCACCTACTCTTCTACTGTTGATGGCGACCTCACAGTAAAAGGTAAAACAAACAAAGTGAAAGCTCCGGTAACCTTCGTCGTTAAAGGGGGCAAAATCACTTCAACGTCAAACTTTACCATTGTGCTGGCTGACTACGGTATCGCCGGCGCTCCGATTGATGGTGGCAAAGTAGCAAAAGAACCAAAGATCTCTGTAGCAGCAGATTTCTAAGCATACCAACCAGACAAAGGACCACGATGAAGGAAATGGCGTAAGCCATAACAGACCCTTTTCAAGGCACCAGTTACGTCAGAAAAAGCATCCCCGGGGGATGCTTTTTCTGTTTCCCCGGTATCCTGTACCAGGCCTGGCCTTGTATTGCTCCCTTAATCCGGTTTGATCGGCTGCATGGATTAAATTTGCCCAAATACCCAGCTGATGAATAACCGGATTTTCGGAGCGTCGAAACGAGTGGCACTGGTTGCACATGACCATATGAAAGATGATATTATTGAATGGTCCCTGGCCAACCGCGAAGTGTTGTCAAAACATATCCTGTATGCAACAGGCACAACAGGAACCCTTGTGGAAAACGCGCTGGGCCAACCGGTACTCAAATTCCTGAGCGGGCCGCTCGGGGGCGACCAGCAGATCGGCGCAAGCATTGCCGAAGGAAAACTGGATGTCCTTATCTTTTTCTGGGATCCGATGGAAGCACAACCGCATGACCCCGATGTGAAAGCACTGCTGCGGGTAGCGGCCACCTGGAATATCCCCACGGCATGCAACCGATCAACGGCTGACTTCCTGCTCACCTCACCATTGATGCAGGCTGAATATACCCCGACACTGCCCGACTTTACACTCTATCTCAAACGAAGGGAAAAGGCGTAGCCGGGGAACAGGGACTACTTGCATTGGCAACCCAATCTTCACCTATGAACACCCTTTCCTGCGCCTGCATGGTACGGGAATTGTTTAACTTTAAGTATGGCTTTCAAACTTAACAGTCCCTTCCCCCCGGCAGGTGACCAACCCAATGCAATCCGTCAACTGGTAGAAGGTTTACGGGACGGGGAACAACACCAGGTGCTGCTGGGTGTAACCGGCAGCGGCAAGACATTTACCGTTGCCAATGTGATCCAGGAAGTACAGCGACCTACGCTGGTGCTCACACACAACAAAACACTGGTAGCACAACTCTACGGCGAATTCAAACACTTCTTTCCGGACAATGCGGTGGAATATTTTGTATCGTACTACGACTACTACCAGCCGGAAGCCTATATGCCGGTCAGCGATGTGTACATCGAAAAAGACCTCGCCATCAATGATGAACTGGACAAGCTCCGCCTGCGGGCAACGACCAGCCTCCTGAGCGGACGCCGTGATATTATTGTAGTGGCATCGGTCAGCTGCATCTATGGTATGGGTAACCCGACCGATTATGAAAACAGTATCATCCGCATCAATAAAGGACAGGTCATCTCCCGGCAGGGTTTCCTGCATGCACTTGTCAACTCACTCTACGCAAGGACCACCCTCGAATTCAATCGTGGCACCTTCCGTGTGAAAGGTGACACCGTAGACATTAACCTGCCCTATGTGGATCATAGTTACCGCATCACTTTCTTCGGGGATGAGATAGAAGAGATCGAGAGCATTGACACGGTTACCGGCAAACGCATCGAACGCCTGTCCGATGCCGCTATCTTCCCGGCGAACCTTTACGTGGCACCAAAAGATATCATGCAGCAGGTAATCCATGATATCCAGGATGAAATGCGTGCACAGGTTGAATACTTTAAATCAACTGGCAAACTCATCGAGGCCCAGCGACTGAAAGAACGGGTGGAGTACGACCTCGAAATGATCCGGGAACTGGGATACTGCAACGGTATTGAAAACTACTCGCGCTTCTTTGACCGGCGCCGGCCTGGGACAAGACCCTTCTGCCTGCTTGATTATTTCCCGAAAGACTACCTGCTGGTCATCGATGAAAGCCACCAGACAGTGCCACAGGTGAGTGGTATGTATGGTGGTGACCGGAGCAGGAAACTCATCCTCGTGGACTATGGCTTCCGCCTTCCGAGCGCACTGGACAACCGGCCGCTGAACTTCCATGAGTTCGAATCCCTTACCAGCCAGACGATCTATGTATCCGCCACGCCTGATGATTATGAACTGCAGAAAACAGGCGGCATAGTCGTGGAACAGGTAGTAAGGCCAACAGGATTGCTTGATCCGCCCATCCAGATCCGCCCAAGCGTAAACCAGATTGATGACCTGCTCGACGAAATCGACAAGACAGTAAAAAAAGGTGATCGCGTACTGGTAACCACGCTCACTAAAAGGATGGCAGAGGAAATGGACAAATACCTCCACCGAATCAATATCAAATCAAAATATATCCACTCCGAAGTGGATACGCTCGAACGGGTGGAAATCCTGCGTGAACTGCGGCTGGGAATCATCGATGTACTGGTGGGTGTAAACCTCCTCCGGGAAGGTCTCGACCTGCCGGAAGTTTCACTGGTGGCAATCCTCGATGCGGACAAGGAAGGATTCCTCCGTAACGAAAAATCACTGACACAGACCGCCGGCCGCGCAGCAAGGAATGTGGACGGTTTCGTGATCTTCTACGCGGACAAGATGACGGACAGCATGCAGAAAACTATTGATGAGACCACCCGCCGGCGCGAAAAACAGGTCGCATTCAACCTTGAACACAATATCACCCCAAGGACGGTAGTGAAAAGTAAGGAACAGGTTTTTGCACAGACATCCGTACTCGATATAAAGGGTTACGACGTCAACAACCCCTATGCCGTGGCCCCGGATGGCG
>SEAD01000246.1 GCA_004173355.1 Chitinophagaceae bacterium
CCACTTTTCATCGCACAGATCAACACCATCCTGAAAAGAAACTACAAGATCCTAAAAACCGAAGTGACCAGGCACAACGGACCGACCTCGGTGGGCAGGTTTTACCTGATCGACAAAAATTTCAGCTTCAAATACTATACGAGCCTTCTCACCACAAATTCCGGTACCTACCATTTCATCTACGACCATGGCTGGCGTGAACTGGATGACGGAAAAATCATGATTGTCATGAATCCAAATCAGGCCGAAATATAGTGCCTAATTATAAACTGAGTGTGCCCTGGGCATGCGGAAGAAATACTTCTGAAAGCGCCGGCTATCGCATGCAGCCCGCAAAAACTTCCAGTACAAAACAAAAAAGAGAAAACCAAAAGGCCTTCCCTGTTATATCAAAAATCATTTGGATCAGTTTGACCGATTAACGCCAGCCAAGCCCGGGCGCAACATGCTCCAAAATCGAAGACAATATGTGCACATTGTAGTCCACGCCCAAGGTATTTGGGATGGTCAACAGTACCGTATCCGCTTCCCGTATCGCTTCGTCCTCTGCCAGGTCCTTGATCAACTGATCGGGTTCGGCAGCATAGCCTTTGCCGAACACCGCCCTTTGGGTAGGCTCTATGTATCCAAAGCTATCAGCGCCTTTACCCTGCCCGCCGAAATACATCCTGTCCTGGTCGTTCATCAGCGCAAAGATCGAGCGGCTGACCGAAACACGGGGCTCGCGATCATGTCCCGCTTTTTTCCAAGCCTGCCTGTACAACCTGATCTGCTCTGCCTGCTGGATATGGAAAGGCTTACCGTTTTCATCAAACTTCAGCGTGGAACTCTGCAGGTACATGCCCTGCTCGGCTGCCCATACCGCCGTAGCATTGGAAGCTGCACCCCACCAGATCCGCTCGCGCAGACCTTCGGAATACGGTTCCAAACGGAGCAGTCCGGAAGGATTTGGAAACATCGGATTTGGATTGGGCTGGGCAAAGCCCTTGCCTTCAAGTCTGTTTAAAAACTCCAAGGCATGCCTTCTTCCCATATCCGCATCGTTCTCTCCCTCCATTGGCGCAAATCCGAAATGGCGCCAGCCCTCGATCACCTGTTCTGGCGAACCGCGGCTGATGCCCAGCTGCAGCCTGCCAGCTGAGATCAGATCGGCAGCACCTGCATCCTCTACCATGTACAACGGGTTTTCATAGCGCATATCTATTACCCCGGTCCCAATCTCGATCCTGCTTGTTTTCGCCCCGATTGCCGAAAGCAGCGGAAAGGGCGAAGCAAGCTGCCTTGCAAAATGGTGTACCCTAAAATATGCGCCGTCCAGGCCCATCTGCTCTGCAGCCACCGCCAGATCAATGGACTGCAGCAAGGTATCACCTGCCGTGCGGGCGACATATGAGGGATGGTCGGCCCAGTGGCCGAACGATAAAAATCCTATTTTCTTCATAAATCAACTCTTGAAACAAATATAGCAATAGGCGGAATCGGTGCCGGTCACCGCCCTGTCATAACCAGCGGGCACCCAACTGCCGATTTGGATTGTTCCAAGCTGCCGGATACCAGCAGAGGGCAAACAGCCCAGAAGTAGTTTAAAAGAATTTTTGCTTATTTTAGCTAAACGACATCCTGCATATGAAAACTATTATCCTCTCAGTGCTACTAGCTCTAGCCACTGCCAGCCAGTCCGGCCAGACCGACCCCAGCTATACCCAAACAGAAATAACCTACGATCGACGTGACGGAATTTCGCTCACCATGACCGTGCTTAAGCCAAAATCAGCAAATGGGAAAGGCATTATCAGTTTGCTCAGCGGAAATTTTGTTTCCGATTATAATTCATTTTCCCTTTACAGGGACCGCGCCCTGCCAATGGTGAACCATGGCTATACGGTATTTCTGGTAATGCACCGATCTGCCCCGCGTTTCGCCCTGCCCGATATGCTGGAAGATGTACAGCGCGCGGTACAGTTTGTCCGCTACCATGCTGCCGATTACAGGATAGATCCGGCGCATCTGGGCATTACCGGCACGTCCTCCGGCGGGCACCTAGCCCTGCTCGCGGCACTGAGCAGGGACATAGCCGACCCTGCCAGTAAGGATCCCGTTGCAAAGGTTTCTGCCAAACTGCAGGCGGCAGCTGTCTTCTGCCCACCCACGGACCTGTTGAATTTCGGAAGTTCCGGTTACCATCTTCCCGCCGACAAGCCTACCCTGGTCGAAATCGGCGTGCTTGGTGCATTCAGCTACAGCGATTGGGACAGCATCACGCGTACCTATATCCCCATCACCGATCGGCTCCAACTGAGACGAATAGATTCACTGATGTCCCCTGCACATCTGGCCGAAAAGCAGGCACCGCCCACATTGCTGATCCACGGAGATAAGGATCCGCTTGTACCGATCCAGCAATCACAAACACTGGCCTCCAAACTCCAGAAGCTAAAAGTGCCGGTCAGGCTGGTTGTAAAACCTGGCGCAGGGCATGGCTGGAAGGATATGAACAAGGACCAAGAGCAGTTTAACGAATGGTTCGACCTGTACCTGAAGTAAGCAAAACCAGTTATTGTTTTTTGGAATCTTTCGAAAATATACCCTTGAGGTAATCCACTAGCGTTGTCTTTGGTTTTTTAGGATTTTCCGGGCCGATCAGAAAACCGTAAGGTTGCAGGTGCGGATAACTGTCGCAGATGATCTTTGCCATGCCAAGCAATGGTACGGCGAGGATCATTCCGGCAATCCCCCAGACCAGTTCGCCCAGTACGATGGCCATAATGGTAAAAAGCGGATTGATGTTCACCTGTTCCCCGACAATGATCGGCTCCAATATATAGGTCTGGATAAACTGCACCAGAAAATAGGTGATCAGTACCCCTAGAATCATTTTTCCGTCTCCGCCCTGGGCCATTACCGCAAGTACAGTTAGGCCCGTACCTGTAAGATTTCCGATAAAGGGAACGATCTCCAAAAGGCCGCAGAGCACTGCGAAAAAGATAGCGCTTTCCACCCCAACGATACTGAAGCCAATCCCGTACATTATCCAAAGTACGCCAATCATTGCAGCAAGGCCGCTCAAATATTTTTGGGATACCTTTCCCGCTTGATGGATCACCTCACTTGTATCAGCATTCTCTTTTCGGGGAACGAGTTTTAGGATAAACTTTTTGATATGGCCTCTCATCGAAAGAAACAGGAACATATAGACCAGAACCAAAATCGTGTTGACCAGAATGCCCATCAGACCGGTTGCAAAGGCCAGGATCATTCCTCCGGATTTCCCTTGCGTGCCTTCCTCAATCGCCTGCTGCTGCTCCGCCTTTTCGATGCCTACGGTCTCATTTACCCAGGACTTGAGCGATTCCAGCATTCCCACGATCCGCTTTTCCATGCCATCTAGGTTATCGGCCAAACTGCCGAGCTGGATGGATAAAAGCAGAATGATCAGGCCTATGGCAACAACGAACAATAGTATGCAGACCAGCGAAGCATAGCCCCTGGCCATTCCAATTCGCTCAAAGAAATTGCAGAGCCTGATGAAAACCATCGAAAGTACGGCCGCCAGGGTCAACGGGATCAGAAAAGGTGATGCGAAATAAAGCCCGGCAAAGGCGAGCACAAAAAGCAGCAGGGTATTTACCGATAGGCCAAGTTTTTCCATAATAGTGGACAACAAAACTCGGGAGATAAAGTTTAGCTCGGTTCCGTTAAAAACAAAAAGCCACCAGAGATTTTTACCTTTC
>SEAD01000008.1 GCA_004173355.1 Chitinophagaceae bacterium
GGACTGAATATCAATGGCTCGTGGAAACTGAACACACGCAATAAATTTGACTACCGGTATGGTAATAAAATTACCGTGAATGCACTGGCCTATTACAAACTGAAACTCTCTGACAAAATCAGCATCACACCAAACACCGGCGCACTCTATGAACGTTCCGCAAAAGACGAAAAGACCAGTTCGGTGGATGTCTGGGAAACCGGAGGTTATTCAGTGATGGGAACGGCAGGGTTTGAATTGTCCTTTGGCCGTTTTGGTGCAGGTGCGAATGTACAGACACCACTCGGGCAGCACCTGGGGGAAGGAAAGGTCAGGGCGAGGGACCGGGGGATGGCCTACCTTAGCTTCTCCTTTTAATTTTTAAACAAAACCGGCGACCTCCGGGTTATTCAACTATGGATTTACAACTCAGCAACAAGACTGCCTTTGTCAGCGGGTCTACCGCCGGCATCGGTCTCGCGATCGCAGAAAGCCTTCTCCGGGAGGGCGCGAACGTGATTATCAACGGGCGCAGCCAGCGCACCGTTGATGCCGCACTTGAACAACTCCGCAAACAATTTCCCGGGTCAGCGATAAGTGGCATCCCGGCCGATTTTTCCAGGGCGGAAGATGTAAAGAACCTGGTCAGCCAGTTACCGGTGATCGATATCCTGGTAAATAATGCGGGTATTTTTGAGCCCAAAGCCTTTACAGATATACCGGACGAAGACTGGTTCCGCTTTTTTGAAGTCAACGTCATGAGCGGCATCCGGCTGTCCCGCGCGGTGTTCCCATCCATGCTCGAACGCAACTGGGGCAGGATCATTTTTATTTCAAGTGAGTCGGCCGTATTTATCCCGGAGGAAATGATCCATTACGGGATGACCAAAACCGCACAGCTGGCTGTGGCCCGGGGACTGGCTGAATTATCTAAGAATACAGGTGTGACTGTCAATTCCATCCTGCCCGGACCCACACGTTCACAGGGCGTGGAAACATTCCTTGAAGATCTTTCAAAGGCCGGCAATATCACGATCCCCGAAGTGGAAAAGGATTTTTTTAAAACCATGCGTCCAACCTCCCTCCTGCAGCGTTTCCTCACAGTGGAGGAGATAGCCAATATCGTGACCTGGTATGCGAGTCCGCTGGCGTCCGCCACCAACGGGGCTTCTATCCGTGCTGAAGGCGGTCTTGTACGATCGATACTATGATAAATACAGGGGCTGTTTTATACGGCCCCTTTTATTTTCTGCAGCTGGTGGATATGCCGTTTGCTGTGCACATAGGCAAAGTGCAATAATTCCTGCCGCGTGAAATGTCCCATATTGGGAAATTTAAAATCGATACAGGTCAGGGACAAATCTTCCTTTTCTGCGATAGCCAGCAGCCTGGCAAATACATTTCCCAGCGAAGAAACCATTTCACCCTTATCGTGTTTTTTGTCGGAAGGAAGGATAAAATCCGGCGACTGCAGTTTGGTACTGAAATCAAGGAAGATTTTTTCCAGCACCGGGATATTCTCTGCAGGATCGCGGAGGGTTGCTTCCACATGGCCATTGAGCAGTTGCGGCATACCCGAGATCGATTTGTAAATATGTTCGCCAACCTGGCCGGGTGTCCAGCTTCCCGCAAATGGCACTTTATTGAAATCATCGGGTGAAAAGGAATCAAGTGCCGCAGTGAAACCGTCCCCTGTTTCCCTGAGATCCTTCACCAGCTGTTGCCTGGTTGATTCAGTAATTGTAGCTGTCATAATCCATGTTTTTGTTACCCTGAAATTACGACGATCGCGGATCCTGCCCGGCTGCCGGAAGCGACAGTATTGGGGTCAGACGGGACAATCCTGCGGGTAGAGCACCGGATGCCGTATTTTGGATGTCCATTAAACCCCTTGTTATGCGTGTCCTGCTTTTTACCTGCCTGCTGCTGGCAAGCCCTGCCCTGCCTGCACAGAAAAAACTGAAGGTTGAAATATCCGCCCAGGGAGATACATCCTGGTCGACCAGCGAAACAAAAATTTACAATAGTCCGGGTGGCAACAAGGCCGCTGGTGATTACCTGAAAACATCGGTGTACAAAAACAAGGACGGTTATAAACTTGTGTTGTCCATCCAGACCGGGCGCACCAATATGTTCAATATTGAACGGGGGGCCGCAGCTGAAATCACCCTTGCGGATGGCAGTTCACTTACATTGCCTAGCCTGCGCGACCAGGCAGCGAGGCGGCTGGCTAGTTATTACGGATGTTTTATTTATGCATTCTACGCCCTCGACGCGGCTACTATCCGGGATCTCAAATCCCGGGACATTACCAATGTATCGGTCAGCACCTCAACAGGCAAAATGATTTTTCCCATAAAATCAAAAGACGGTGACAGCATCCGCAGGTTACTCGAAAAATTTGAGTGATTGCTGTCCCGCAATACAGCAGGGTAATCAGGTGCGAGCGAGAAATGGGAGTATGGCTGACGTAATCCGGATAAGATCGTCCCATTTCCATGTGGCAGCGCTTTTTGAGTTAGATTTGGATCATCAGTTTATCCAATTCTAAACTACTTATGAACCTGACAAAGATTTCCGGCATCTCTATCGTCCTCCTGTTATGTACTACGCTGCTCCAGGCACAGCAACGACCCGCGGAACCGGCTAAGCCAAAACCGGAAGCCCCCGCTACAAAGACTGAATCAAAAGAATCCGGCAACCTGGTGTTTAACCCCGACCAGGCCGTGACCACCAGCCACGAAGTGACCATCAAGGGATCGAGATTCCCTTATAAGGCAACCGCCGGTACCATGCCCGTCTGGGATGAGGAAGGAAAAACCATCGCGGGGCTGTTCTACACGTATTATGAACGCTCGGATGTAAAGGACCGCAGCATGCGGCCACTGGTGATTTCCTTTAATGGCGGGCCAGGTTCGGCTTCCGTATGGATGCATATTGCCTACACCGGCCCTGTATTGCTGAATATCGACGATGAAGGTTACCCCGTGCAGCCTTATGGTTACAAGGAGAATCCTTATTCCATCCTCGATGTGGCGGATATCGTATTCGTTGACCCCGTGAATACCGGTTATTCGCGGATGATGAGCAAGGATGGTCCACGTTCGAAATTCTTTGGGGTAAATGCCGATATCAAATACCTGGCTGAATGGATCAATACATTTGTAACCCGCAACAACCGATGGGCTTCACCAAAATTCCTGATCGGTGAAAGTTACGGTACTACCCGTGTATCCGGTCTGGCACTTGAACTCCAGGAATCACAGTGGATGTACTTCAACGGTGTGGTACTCGTGTCGCCAACCGACCTGGGTATCGAACGCGGAGCCCCGCTGGACGCGGCTTTGCGTCTCCCCTATTTTGCAGCAACCGCCTGGTACCATAAAAAACTGCCGGCTGACCTGCAGCAGAAAGACCTGGATGCCATGTTACCGGAGGTGGAAAATTTCACCATGAATGAACTGGTGCCGGCGATCAACAAAGGCGGACTGATTGCCGCAGCCGAGCGTAAGGCTATTGTTGCAAAAATGGCCAGGTATTCCGGCATCAGCGAGACCGTTATTTCACAGAATAACCTCGATGTATCCACCAATCTTTTCTGGAAAGAACTGCTGCGCGACAGTGGATATACCGTTGGCCGTCTGGATTCGCGTTATAAAGGGGTGGACCTCCGTGATGCAGGGGATCGTCCGGATTACAACTCGGAACTGACTTCCTGGCTCCATTCATTTACCCCGCCGATCAATATGTACCTCCGGCAGGAACTGAATTACAAAACTGATTTTAAATACAACCTCTTCGGACCGGTGCATCCATGGGACCAGTCGAATAACCACACGGGTCGTGACCTTGGTGACGCCATGCGCATGAATCCATACCTCAACGTGATGGTGCAGTCCGGGTATTTTGATGGTGCCTGCGATTACTTCAATGCGAAATACAATATGTGGCAGATTGACCCGACAGGCAAACTGAAGGATCGTATGTCATTCCAGGGCTACCGCAGCGGGCACATGATGTACCTGCGCCGCGAAGACCTGCAGTCCAGCAATGAACATATCCGGGAGTTCATCAAAAAATCGGTATTGAAACCCGGCACACCCGCAAGGTTCTAGAGCCGCTTGCGGAGTTCGGTGATCATTTCATCGAGATTACCTTCCCCGTTTTTTATAATGCGACCGTCCGGTCCAACCAGTACATAGGTTGGACGGGCGGTCACTTTATATACAGTGGTCACCGATTCATCCGCGAGTAATGTGGGATAGGAAATGCTGTTCCGTTCGGCCAGGTTCCTGACCTGGTTGCGGTTTTCCGTGGTCACACCAAGGATCACCAGCCCTTTGCCACGTAGCTCCCGGTACAGCGAATCTTTTTTCGGAATTGCCTGGATGCAATAGCCACACCAGCTCTCCCAGAAATCGATCAGAACATATTTGCCACGATAAGCCGAAAGTTTTTCCATATTTCCCTGCAATGACGGGAAACTGAAGTCAGCAGTCATTTTGCCGGAGAGGTCAACGCGGTCGCCGGGTTTTGCCGTTGCCGGCCGGAGGTTTTCTGTTTTTGTGTAAACGCCTGCCGGTTCGCGGAGATAAATAGAATCAAGGTCGCCTGGGCTATTTACCCGCACGGATGAGACCCTGAAAATATTGCTTTGCACCGAACCATTAAAGTCTGTCACACTTCCCAGTTCCTTCACCTGCAAGTCAGCGATGGAAACAACCATCCATTTTTTCCATTTCAGTTCTTTGGTGTCAGGATATACGAACGTGAGGCGATAGTTTGCGTCTTCTTCCACAACGGTAATGGCTGGTCCGCGGCTCATGTATTTTCGAAACAGTGCAGTATCGGTAAATACCATATCCAGCGCCCGCAGGGCAGTGCGTGCCTTAGCGGGATTATTTTCATTGTTTGCAAAACCAGACGGATCCACCACAAGCAGTCCGCGGCTTTTATGACGGTATTCATAAGCCCGCTGGCCATCGTAATAATAGTCCAGGTCCTCCTTCCCATCATTGCCCCGCAGGTGGAACCGCGCGCCAAAATAGGGATCCTGCCGGCGGGTTTCGATCCATACAGTACTGGACGCACTATGCAGGGAATCATCCATGCCATGGCTGATGATGGTACGAATGCCGGAATAACGGACGAGCTGGTGTTTGCTGTTCATCACTTCCATACGGTGCAGGATATCGGTGGCTCGGAGACTGTCATCCGGACCGGCACTAACAAAAAAAGGGAGCAGGATGAACAGGAAGCAGGGGAAATGTCTCATGCAGAAAAATTTGGGTTCATTGCAAAGCAATGGAGAGCAACGCAGGATGTCAAATCCTTTCGGCAGGCATGCCGGATTATTCGCCGGCTGTGTGGCATCGCGGACTCGTCGAACGACACAGGGAATTCGTCGAAACAATTTGAACGCGGGCTTGGTATCTTGCATCTTTATAAACATGGAACCAAAAACCCGGCATCCGCTGCTCAACTGGACACGCACCGAACTGTGGTTTTTCTTTATATTCTTTTTCCTCTTTCATTTCGTGCAGGATATCCAGTACCTGAATCATCCGGATATATTTCCCCAAAACCGGAACACGGTGCTTTATTCGTTTATCGGGGATTTATACACCGTGATTCCCTATGCATTGTATTACAAACTTCTCACACCATTGCTGCTTCGCAAAAAGATTGTCCGGTTTACCCTCCTGCTGATCCTGGGGATATTTGCCTTTGACTGGTATAACCGGTTAATGGACTGGTGTGTTGCCAATGCCAGCTTCCTTCCTGACCAGGTACGGGGATTCGGGGCAAGGGGGCTGAAAGATCTCAGGATTTTTGGCCGGCAGTCTGTGCTGCTGACCTTGCAGAGGCTGCTCTGTGTCACGGCCCTGGCATACTGGAAACAGTCAAGGGACCAACAGGACCATCTGAACTATCTCCGGCAGGAACAGCTCCGGTTACAACTCGACAACCTGAAAGCGCAGCTGCAGCCGCATTTCTTTTTTAATACGCTCAACAATATCTATTCCCTGGCTGTGAAAAATTCGGCCGCCACTGCCGGCACTATCGCACAGTTGTCGGACCTGATGCGCTATGTACTGAATCACACATCCGATAAACTGGTATCATTAAAAGGCGAGACCGGGTTCCTTGGAAATTATATCGCACTCGAACGGATCCGCCACCGTGATCCGGAGCAGGTAAGGTTCCACGTGCAGGGAAACACCGAAGGATTGATGATCCCGCCGCTCCTCTTCCTCCCGTTTGTGGAAAATGCATTCAAACACGGTCTGGAAACGGGTACTGACAGCTTCGCTGAAATACTGGTGATTTATGCGGACGGACAACTTACCCTTCATGTAAAAAACAGTTATGGCAGCAGCCCGGACCTGACCGGTTATAAAGGCGGACTCGGGATCAGCAACGCCCGGCAACGGCTGGAGCTCATTTATCCGGCACAACATGAAATCAGCATCAGTGACAGCAACGGCATTTTCTCGGTAACTTTAAATATCCAACTCCGCCCCGAATGATCAATTGCCTGATTGTAGAAGATGAGCCACTGGCGCAGGAACTGCTGCAACGGTATATCAATGCAACGGATGGTTTACATCTCGTTGCCACCTGCGACAATACTTCTGCCGCACAAACCATCCTGTCAGCCGGAAATACAGACCTTGTTTTCCTTGATATAAAAATGCCGGGTATGAACGGCATGGATTTCCTGAAATCATTGCCCCATCCCCCACCGGTGATATTTACCACCGCATACCCCGACTATGCGGTTGAAAGTTATGAGCTTCTGGCAGTGGATTACCTGCTCAAGCCGGTAACCTTCCAGCGTTTTACCAGGGCCATGGAAAAATTCAGGAAAGAAAATGCAAAGGAGGAACCGGGACCGGTGAAGCCGGAATGGTTTTACATCCGCGTCGGAGCCGAACTGGTTCGGGTGAAACTGGATGAACTTTTATATGTCGAAGCAAAAAAGGATTATGTACAGGTGCTGACCCGCCAGCAGTCCTGGCTCACGCATATGACCATGAAAGCTGTTGAAGAATCATTGCCGGCAGGATTTATAAGGGTGCATCGATCATTTATTATCAATGCCGCGCATGTAAACAGCTGGGCAAGGAAATCGGTACAAATCGGGGAGAAAGAAATCCCCGTGAGTGAATCCTACCGCAAGACAGTGGAAAAATATTCGGGGAAGCTGTGACGGATCACATGGCTTCCCCGAATCGGTTACTTGTTTTTATCTTTTTCCTTGTCGGCTTCTTCCTTGGACACGTTTTTATCATTCTCCTCGCCTGTTTCCTTTACATTCTGCACAAGGGATGAAATAGGTCCTTCCATTTTTTCCTGCGGATCGGTGTTTTCCGGCGAATCTTTCGGCGGATGTTCTTTTGAGTATTTTTTGTCGTCCATAACGGTTATTTCCCATTATGGAATCAAATTCCGGGCCGGTGAATCAGGATGACCGGAGTGACCGCACAGGGTTTGCCAGCGCGGCTTTCACCGACTGGATACTGACCGTCAGGATTGCCAGCACGATCAGGAGTAAAAAAGGCCACACAAACCAGGACCAGTGTACCCCGATCCGGAAGGCATAATTATCCAGCCAGCCACTGGTCAGCAGCCAGGCCACCGGTGCGGCAAGCAAAAATGCCACGAAAAACAACAGCACAAACTCGCGGTACAGCAGTTGCAGGATGCTGCCTACTGATGCACCCAGTACTTTGCGGATGCCGATCTCACGCGTACGCTGGATCGTGGTGAACGATGCCAGTCCGAACAATCCGAGACAGGCCACGATTACTGCCAAAGTGGTAAACAGCAAAAAGACTTCACCAAACCGCTGGTCGGCCTTGTATTGCCTGGCGAAATGGTCGTCCAGCAGGAAAAATTCAAATGTGTTGCCCGGGAAATAGGCTGCAAAGCCCGACTGGATCGAACTGAGTGTTTTCTGCAAGTCAGCGCCGGGGATCTTCACCGACATGTATCCACGCACATCCGGGATCAGCCGGAAGATCAACGGTTCGAAATCTTCACGCAATGATTGCTGGTGGAAATTCTCGGTTACCCCCTCGATCGTATACACTTCTCCCCAGAAATCAATCTTTTTCCCAAGGGCTTTTGCGGGATCACTGAACCCAAGTTGTTCAATACCCCGACGGTTGAAGATCACCGAGCGGTTGTCGGATCCGAAATCTTTTGAAAAGGCACGACCGGCAATCATCTTAAGGTTATAAGCAGGGATAAAATCATAATCCATCCCGATAACCCTGTACTGCGACTGGGTGCTTACGGGTGCACCTGTAAGCTTGATGCCACCTGCATTCCAGCCAACCTTTTCACCGGGCACCGAAGTGGATACGGCTACGGCTTTTACCGACCCGAATTTCGCGAGCTCATTTTTGAAAGCCCCCATCTTCTGCAGGTAGGTTGAGTCGACACCCACAACCGGCGGACGCACCACCAGTGTCTGGTCGATTTCTATTCCCAGTTTTTCCGAACGCATAAACCGGATCTGTTTGTACACTACCACGGTGCCGATCAGCAACAGCAATGACGCGGCAAACTGGAATACGACCAGTGATTTGCGAAGCCATACACTCTGTGACGTGCCGCCCATCTTCCCCTTCAGCACATCGATAGGCTTAAATCCGGAAAGGACAAATGCGGGATAGAGACCAGAGAAAACCACTCCCGTGATGAATAGTGCGGCGAGTGCAAGCAGGAAAGACCGGCTGCCGAAAAGATTTACTGTAAGCTCCTGCCCGGAGATGGCATTGAAACCAGGTATGGCGATCACCATAAGAAGAAGCGCGAGACCAACCGCAAGTCCGTTGAGCAGGGCAGATTCGGTCATGAACTGCATCACCAGTTGTTTTCGCTGTGACCCGATGGCCTTACGCACCCCCACTTCCCTTGCGCGCGTGATTGCCCTCGCGGTTGCGAGATTGATGTAATTAACCCACGCGATCACCACAATGACAAATGCAATACCCAGCAGGAGGTAGGTGGTACGGCCATCACCGGTCGGACCCGGCTCACCGATAAAGTTGGAATGGAGATGTATATCCGAAACGGGTTGCAGGTGGTAGGTCACACCGGCATTGTATTCTTTCATGAATTCACCCACGGCCTTGTCGACCACTGGTACAAATTTTTTCTCCACCACAGAAGGATCAGTCCCGGGCAGGAGCGTGAGATAGGTGAGACATCCATCGGATGTCCATGCCGTTTCCGGATCACCATCGCCTCCGCCATAAAGTTTGCGGAACGATTCATATGACAGCAGCATGGCCGGGCGTAATTGCGTGTTGACAGGTGCATCCCTGTATACCGCAGTGATGGTATAATTGCTGTTGCGGTTCAGCGCAAGTGATTTACCGATCACATCAGTGCTGTTGAAAAGCGTCCTTGCAGTGCTCTCCGAAATGGCCAGCTGCCATGGTTCGAGCAATGCCTTATCCTTATCTCCCGCGAGCAGGGGCATGGTCAGCACATTGAAGAATTCGCTGCTGGCGAAAAAAACATTTTCCGTTTTAACTACCCTTCCGTCGATTTCCGACACCACCGGGCTTGTCTCGATGACCTTTACATACCGGTCAATTTCCGGTATCGCTGCCTTGAAGGAATTTCCCACGGCATAGGCGCCGTCCACCCAGCGGGTGCTTATTTTACCATTGTCGAACCGGTCCTGCTGCACGCGGTATAATCTGTCCCTGTGCTCCTGGAAATTTTCATAACTCAGTTCGAATGATACGTACTGCAGGATCAGCAGGCAGGCGGCAATACCAATGGCGAGCCCGGCAATATTCAACCCGGCGTAGGCTTTATGACGCACAATATTCCTCCAGGCAATGCGGATATAATTTTTCAGCATGGTTGTATGATTGATTGTTGAACCGTTCAGCCGGGAAATACCAAGGCGAATGCCGGTTTTACAAAAGGATAAAAACCAATCTTTTAAGTTATATCCGCAGCGCATTTTTTTGTCCGATTACGATACACATCGTACGTTCACGGGCAGCGAACCGGCATCCATGCAGACCAGCAGGTCCGGCCAAAGCTGGAAGGGTTCAGGACGGGAAGGGATTAAATACTGGAAAGCGTGAGAAGGTTTATCGGCCGGTAATCATAACCCGGGGTAATCCCTGTTCCGGTCCCGCATTACGGTCCTGTACATGATCCTGCCCGGAAAAACGGTACTGTTAAGTCCTATAATTTCAATCCAGATGCTGGGACCATCCACCCGGAAGTAATCGAGGTGTCCGTTAAAGAATGATCCTGCATTGCCCGGTTTTCCGTCGGGGTTTCCGGAATAACTGATATAGGTATCGGCGCGTTCTCCGTTATAAAGATTCAGGAACGGATCGAATGAGTAACTCCCGATATTATTCGTCCACCAATACAGGAGCGAAGAATATTTAGATTGCACCTCCGGACTGAGACTGCCTAGCCTCACACCTTTGGGTGCCGGGTAGGTCCCTGCCTGCGGGAATGACTTCTCCAGATTAGTTACCGGCACCGAAAGTTTTGCCTCTGACAGTTGTGTGGAATTCAGCAGGGCGAGCATTTCGGAGGCCATATACAATTCATTATAGAGCTGTGTGTATTGCCGCCCTCGGAAGGTAAAATCGCCCGGATCCGTTGCCTGGAACGACGGTGTCATGCTGATCACCTGGTTATTTTCGTAGGTAATGTTGATGGCGTAATTATGTCCCGAAACCTGAAGCATCCATTTACCGGTTTGCGATGGTGTTCCCAGCATAGCTATCCAGTAATCGAGACCAGACACATCCGCGCCGGTTTGTTCCTTCCGATATTCTTCTGC
This sequence comes from Chitinophagaceae bacterium, assembly GCA_004173355.1. GTDB lineage: Bacteria > Bacteroidota > Bacteroidia > Chitinophagales > Chitinophagaceae > JBEVJC01. The sequence goes on from SEAD01000008.1 coordinate 10,817, forward strand.
ACGCCTGATCCCGCGGAACTCATCGTATCCCTCATCAGCCAACCAGCCCATTGCATCTTCCAGCAGGAAAATGGCAGCATCCCGCTGCAGCGAATCCAGTTCAGCAAGACTGATTCCATTCCTGCATCCATTATTGCAGTGGTCAGTGGACCAGCGTTCCGCATTCTGGAGATTCAACGGAGAAATGATCTTGTCGCGCTGGGTGTTGCTAAGCTTACTGACGAAATGCTCTGCTAAACAGGATACTTTCCCGGCACCTCTCAGGGAAGCGCAGGCAACGGGGTATTCGTACACATTCATTTCAAATGTGCATTGCTGACCTCCTATACTGACGGGAAATCTCGCAACGCCCGGACCAGAAGGGATCCCACTCACAAAAAAAACAATGTGACCTTCCCTTGATAGCAGTGGATACGGGCCTACCTCCGCAACGAGCCCGGTTACCCCTTGGGATGGCACAGGATCGCCGGTCGGGGTGTCAGAACCATCGCCACCTGTGTAAGGAATATGAATATTATCCATGTATTCCAGGCCAGCGTAACATCGCTCTGTGTACGAGATTTTGTCGCATTGCAGGCTGCCAAGGGTAACTTCTTTCTGGGCTTTTTTGTTACAGGACATCATCATGCACAGCAGTGCCAGCAGAATGGCGGAATAAGGTGGCTTCAAAATAAAGGTGGTTGAAGCGCTAATATCGTTTGCTAAACCTGAATTTCAAAATGCCCGGAAACGTTAGCCTGCAGTCCGCAAACGTTTCCGGTTCCTTCCGGACCATACTTTGGAAAAACAGTTATCTTCCGGTAATGAAAAATGTTTGCCGTCTCCCCCTAATAGCGACCATCATATGCGCATTTTTTGCAATTCCTTCCGTCGCGCAGAAATCGAAAGTTTTCAATGGAAAAGACCTTACCGGCTGGAAAACCCTGGGTGGTGTTGCCACTTATAAGGTAGAGGATGGACAGATTGTCGGTTACTGCGTGCCGAACACCGGTAACACTTTCCTGGCTACCGAAAAAGAATACGGCGATTTTGCACTGGAGATCGATATCAAACTCGAAGACAGTGCTATGAACTCCGGGGTACAGACCCGCAGTCATGTGGACCTCTCTGCTAACGGTGGCCGCGGCCGCGTTTATGGCCGACAGGTTGAAATGGATCCCACCTCACGTCGCTGGAGTGGCGGCATCTACGATGAACAACGTCGTCTCTGGCTGTATCCCCTCAGCAATAATCCCGCCGCACAGGCCGCATACAAACCAAATGAATTCAACCGCATCCGGATCGAATGCAAGGGCAACATCACGCGCACCTGGATCAATGGCGTTCCTGCATCGATGGTCGTGGATTCAGTGGACCCAACGGGATTTATCGCGTTGCAGGTGCATGATATCGGCAACAAACCGCTCGCCGGTAAACGGACCTGGTTCCGTATCATCGATTTCCAGGAAGGGAATTTCAAACAGGCAGCATGGAGCAAAACCGCCCCGGTAGTGAATCTCCTGCCAAATACACTTTCACCGGATGAACAGAAACTCGGGTTCCGTTTATTATTTGATGGAAAAACCGGTGCAGGCTGGCAAAGTGCCCGTGGTGGCGGTTTCCCGAAAGGGGGATGGCAGATCGCAGACGGTGAACTCCGTGTATTGCCGTCAACCGGTGGTGAAAGCACCAATGGAGGTGATATCATCAGCGACAATAAATACAAGGCCTTTGAACTCTCCTTCCAGTTCAAACTCACACCGGGAGCCAACAGTGGTGTCAAATATTTTGTCACACTGGAAGAAAAAACAAATGGCTCGGCAATCGGACTGGAATACCAGGTGCTCGATGACACCCTGCACCCTGATGCAAAACTCGGTCGCGATGGCAACCGCACGCTGGCATCATTGTATGACCTCATTAAGGCTAACAAGACGAAAAATTTCCTCAAACCAATCGGCGAATGGAATTACGGACGTGTGGTAGTGACACCTGACAACCATGTCCAGCACTGGCTCAACGGACAACTGGTCGTTGAATATGTGCGGGGGTCAAAAGAATTCCGCGATCTCGTTGCAATCAGTAAATACAAGGACTGGAAGAATTTTGGCGAAGCAACCGAGGGACATATCCTGATCCAGGACCATGGCAATGCCGTGTCCTACCGCAATATCATCATCCGCGAACTCTGACCGCTCAACAATTTCTTACCCGCATAAGCTAACGATTATGAAAAGAAAAGATTTTATCCGCAAGGCCGGCGCGCTTGGCGCAGGCATTACCATTCTTAACTTCCCGGTTTTCGGGAAAAATGCACCGAGTAACAAAGTGGTCCTTGCATTTGCCGGCGTCAACAGCCGCGGGAATTACCTGGCTGAATGTTTCGGCCAGAATCCCAACGTAGAGATCGCCTATATCTGTGATGTGGAAGATGCAGCGATTGCCAAAGGTCTCGACAAGTGTAAAAACTTTGCCCGCAAACCAACGGTTATAAAAGATATCCGCAAACTGGTACAGCAGAAAGATTTTGACGCACTGGTAGTGGCCACGCCGGACCACTGGCATACCGGTGCCGCCATCCTTGGTGCCACACATGGCAAACATGTGTATGTGGAAAAACCGGGTAGCCACAATGCCCGCGAAGCGATGCTGCTGGCGGGGCTGCCGGCAAGGACAAAAACGCTGATCCAGCTGGGCAACCAGCGCCGCTCTTTCCCTTCGCTGCAACAGGCGGTTAAAGAAGTGCGGGAGGGGATCATCGGACGGCCTTATTTCGGCAAGGCCTGGTATTCCAACAGCCGCCTTCCCATCGGCACCGGCAAAAAGATCGCGCCACCTTCCACACTGGACTGGGAACTCTGGCAGGGACCCGCACCGCGTGCGGATTATTATGATAACCTCGTGCATTATAACTGGCATTGGAAATGGCAGTATGGTACCGGCGAATCCTGCAATAACGGGACTCATGAGATTGATGCCTGCCGCTGGTTTCTCGATGCCAATTTCCCCACACAGGTGCAATCAATGGGTGGCAGGCTGACACATAAAGATGACTGGCAGGCACCGGATACACAGGTATCCAATTTCCTGTTCCCCGACAACAAAATGATCAGCTGGGAAGGGCGCAGCTCAAAGACCATGCAGTTTGAACCATCTTCCCGTGGCTTTACTATTTTTGCAGAAGGCGGTTCACTGGTAAATCTAGGTGGCGGCGATTATACCTTCTACGATCCGGCGGGTAAAAAGATCAAATCGGTCAACCCTTCGGAAAAACAGGAAGGCACCAACACCGTCAGTGCAACCGGTAATCTCGACCTGTTCCATACCGGCAACTTTATCGAGAGCGTGCAGGGCAAGGCGAAACTTTCATCACCGTCGCAGGAAGCCTGCAAGTCAATCCTGCTCTGCCACCTGGCCAATGTAAGCCAGCGCAGCGGCAAGACACTTGATGTGGATCCGATGACGGGTAAACTGAAAACAAAAAATGAATTCTGGGGAAGGACATATGATCCCGGTTACGAAAAACTGTACACGGCGAATGAATCCTGACCGACGGACGGTCAGGATCCTGGCCGTCCTGCTGGTGCTGGTTGCCGGCACCGGCCAATCCATGGCCCAGTCCTGCGATACCGCTTCCGCTTACTATTACAGCGTGAATGGCAAATATCCCATGTCATCGGCTAACCTGCTGGCAGAAACAAACCGTTTCCTGGGCACCGTCCAACCAGCGAAGGGCAGTGGCTATATCACATTGCGCTTCACGATCAATTGCCGGGGCAAAATGGAAAACGGGATCGAAGTGCTGCAGGTTGACAGCAATTATGCAAAAACGAGTTTTGATAAATCGCTCGTGGACAAACTGCAGTTGTTTCTCCGCACACTCGATAAATGGAATGTAGGCACGTTTGAAAATGGTACACCACTCGCCTATCGCGGATTTTTAAGTTTTAAAATCAATGATGGCAAAGTCGTTAATATTATCCCTTAGCCTGCTGCTGGCTGTTGTTGCACGTGCGCAAACCGCAGATTGCCTGGACCGCGGTTTCGTGGACAGCCTGATCCGCCATTACCTGACATCACCGGACGGACCGCTACGGGGCAATTACAATGATCCCCGCTGGGGAAAATATGCTGACAGCGTATTGCTGATCTGTCCGGATGCCGCAGAAGCCTACCAACTGAAAGCCATACCCGCATTGAAGTCCGGCGATTACGAAACCGCATTCCGGCTCAACAACAAAGCGGTGCAAATCGACCCGGCGAACTACCTCGACTACCGGGCTTTCCTGAAATGTATTTTCACAAAGGATTTTGAAGGGGCACTCGCAGATTTCAACAAATGCCTGGAATCAAAACCTACCGGTGGATTGATGGATCACTCCTACCGGTTTTTTGCCGGGATCTGTTATATGGAACTCGGTAAGTACCGGGAAGCGGAAGAATCACTGCTGAAAGATATTGCCTTGCAGAAAGAAGGCGACGCCAACCGCACACCGCATTTCAATTCTCTATTATACACCGGACTGCTGTATTACCGGATGGGAGAGATGGCAAAAGCCCGGTCATTCTTCCTCGAAACAGTGACCGCCTATGAACAACACCCTGAGGCCAACTATTATCTCGGGATGATTGCAAAAAAAGAAAACAATACACCGCTGGCGCAAAATTATTTCGCCATTGCGCGGCGGTCGATGAAGACCGGCTACCGTATGAACGAGGACAATATTTATTACGCTAACTATCCGGGGCAGATCACGATCTACGAGATCGAAAAGGAGCAGCAGCGCTGATTACTTCACGCGCCTGCAGACTTTACGGTCATTACGGTCGTACAGGGTGAAATACGGCGCCTTGCTTTTTCCCGAAGGGAATACAATCTCTGTCAGCATCCGGTCATTGATATAAAACCTGCCGGGGCCGGAAGATTTTAGCGGCAGCTTATCATCCGGAGCACCAGCGGGCCATACAATCAGCTGTTTCCCGTCTGACTGGAACACGAGTGTATCATTACGCTGATCGAGGAATTTTCCTTCATATAATTTCAGCGAAGCCGGATCCGGATTGGTTTCATGGAAGCGGAACCGCGTCTGTGACAACATCCAGGTATATAGGCTATCGGTGTCATATGCTTTCTCCCAGCTGTTGTGTCCCACTTCCGGATAGATTGTATAACGGATCGTGGGATTGTATTTTCTCAGCGAAGAGACCATGTCATCTGATTGGCTGATGGGCACATTCATGTCCTTTCCCCCATGGAAGTTCCAGACCGGCATATACCGGAGTTTCCAGTTGAGCGATGTATCCCCTCCGCCACAGACCGGAATCACCGCAGCAAAATCCTCGGGATATTCCTGTGCAATTTTCCAGGCACCATAACCTCCCATGCTTAGCCCGGTCAGGTATACCCGATCCGGATCCACACGGTTATGCTCTTTTACATCAGCAAGCAGGGCATGCACCTGCAGCGGCGGGAAGCCCACCTGCGGGGAGGAAGCCTGCGGTGATATGATGATGAACGGGAATTTTTTGCCATCCGCCACCAGTTTCGGCGGGCCATTGACTTTTACCTTGTCAACATCAGAACCGCTCTCGCCCGACCCATGGAGGAATACCATCAGGGGCCAGCGGCGGGTAGTATCTGTGTTGTACCCATCAGGGTAATAAATCAGGTAGTTGGTCACCTGCGTGAATCCGGCGTGTACCTGCTGGGCCGTTGTGTTTATAGAAACAAACAACAACAAGCCGGTGAAAATCCTGGATAACATAAAATGGCATTTAACGGTGAGACGGGCAATCCTTCCGTCAAGTTACCGATAAGTACCGATATCTATTTCCGGTAATCAACCACCACCCCATCCACCAGGAACTTTTTCCCGCTGTAAATTTTCCTGCCGCCGGAAGGAACCAGCACGATAACGGCTGCCTGTCTTGCAGGGATCGAAATCCCTGTGGAGGAAGAAACATTGGTTGCCATCGTTTTACCCGTAAGGGTATTGTAGACATCAACCGGTTTTTCTGTATCGATATCCACTGTGACGGTTTTGGCGGCTGTATGGGGATTATAATAGAGATAGGTTGGATACGATTTCGCCGCAAAAAAATCGGTGGCCAGCAGGTCGAGCCGCAGGATACCGGTCACATCGGTAGTATCGATGATACTCCCGAAAATGCCCACATGTCCGCTGCCATACACGCTGAACTGGCTCTCCTGCGGATTACCCGGCGCCCAGAGCGGACCATCGCCCTGCGCGATTGGTGCCTGCAGGTTTTCCTTGCCCTCGTAGGTTGACTTTTTGATAATGCCTTCATACGCTATCACGCCTTTGGTAACGGATGCGAGTTCGGGTATGGTCTGGTGCTCCGCGGGCATAAACTGCGGATAAAAGAATTTCGAAGCATTGGCCGCATTCAGCATCCAGCGGCCAATGGCTGCCGCATAAGATTTATCATAACGAACCAGTGGCACTAATGGCCAGGCCGCATCATAGGTATTCATCAGGAAGCCATACCCACCACGATCCACCGTGCTGCCCACGATACCGGATATATCAAATCCGTTCCAGTTGCCCACCAGTACACCCCATCCCTCACGGCATTCAGGTGTACCATCAAAACTCCATTGCAGCATTTTATACGTGTCGAAACTGGTACCCTCTTCTGCATTGATCCTTGCGGCCACATAGGCCCCGAATGGCATCAGCAATTCGTAGGTCGGATTCTTTCGCTGCGCCTGCAGGGCTTTCAGTGCACTCTTTGCACCGGCGAGATATTTTTTTTCACCAAACATTTTGTACGCATTGTATAGTACCCATGCATGTCCCGCAGCGGCGTCGGGTTGGGTACAGATATTATTTTTCATTGGCTGCATCTTTCCATAATCAAAGAACGACCAGTCATAGTTGCCCTTCAATATGGAATCAGCGCGGTAAAACTTGTCGGCAATCGTGCGCGCCATTTCCCCGAACCCCGGTTCATCGGGATAAAGGTCATAGATAGCATAAAACAATACATTGGGATATACATCATACCACCAGTCGCGTCCGTAGCCGCCACCGAGCAGCGCCACTTCGGGACAGGTATTGTTCATCATGATATTCCATCCCGTTTCACTGTTGAAATAATTTTTCAGCATCGATACATAATTGCGTGTATCCTGGCTGCTTTTATCGATTCCCACCAGCGTTGCGCCAAGCACAGCGCCCATATTGGCGAGGGCTTCATGGAAAATACCATTGTTATGCTGAGGGCCCTGGCGTACGTCCGCGACCGCAGTATAAATTCCCGCCACATTCTGTTTAAAATTCCTTTGCGTACTGTCGATCCAGACCATGGGCCAGTACTTGCCTTTCGCGTTGAAATCATAAACAGTGGCGTCAAACTTCCTTGCCATTTCCCGGTAATCAATGATACCGTACGGCTGCGGGATATAAGCCATTTTCTCCACCCGCTGCAGCTTACGCTGGCCGGACTGGGCAAAGGAACCAAGGGCTACAATAATCAGGGTAAAAACAAGGCAGATCCTTTTCATACTTCAGTCAATAATTAAACAATCGATTCAGCAACGGCACCGGTCACTTTCAGGGCTTGCTCCGGCTCTTCCCCGGTTTCGAGTTTTTTGCCTTCGGCGATGATCCTCTTTGCAACAAAAACCGAGCAAAGCTGCAGCAGCGCAATAATAATGATAGCATACCGGAGGGCAGCTTCCGTTGACACAAAATACGCCAGTACGAGGAATGTACCTGCACCCAGGAACCGGCCGGTATAAAGACCCGCCTCATGGTTGAGGATATAGGCAAATTCACCCCGTTTTTCAATCTTCGATACGATATCGATCACGCGGAACTGGATAGGAAAATAAGCCAGGTCCATCAGCGGACGCGCAATCAGCAGCAGCAGGATAAAGATAACCACACCGGTTGCGTCGAACAGCATTCCATTGGCTATGGCGCCAATGGCAAAAAGGCCGAGCCCTGCTGCAAAGATTTTAATCCGGTGCTCCGGACCTGTAAGCCGCCCGAGCACATACATCACTACCGCGGCGATCACCGCCCCGATTGATTGCGCGGATCCCAGTGCGCCTTCCTTGCCCAGCAGCAACATGATCAGCATCGCGGGAGCCGTAACAAGGAAACCCTGTGCCAGGCCTTTCAGCATGGCCAGTGACAACAGCCGGTACCAGAGCGGATGGAATTTGAAAAACACATATTTTTTCTGTTCGGGATTGGTGAAGTTGCCACGGAAACAGACGATGGATGCGATCACGGTGACCACAAACACCAGTCCGGTGATTACAAGGTAGGCACCATGCACACCATTCCCGTCTTTTCCCCATCCTTCGATAAACCAGCCAATGGTTACGGGGATGACCACGGCGATGATGGTATAAAAGAAAGTCTCGAGACCATAGTAATAATTCCGGTTGCCATCATTGGTTATTGCCAGCGCGAGGTAATCGCGGTTGGACCAGTAAAAGCCAAATGATAAACCCATGGTAAGACCCGCCACGCCGATACCCACAATACTCAGGCTGTCCAGTGACATCATGATCACCATCGACACGGCACTGAGCATCATGCCGGCGGAGTAGAGTTTGCGGATATTGAAATGTTTCAGCAGGTACCCGTTCAGCAGGAAGGTGAGCGGGATACCGGTGTAAATGGTCAGCTGGTAGATCACCACCTTGTTGGGATCATTGGAACTCCGCATCACATAGGCGGCCACAAAAATATCGATGACCGGAAGTACAAATGCATACACCAGGTTGGTGAGAACCAGGATCCGGAAATTATGCGGCTGGTTATTGAAATGGACTACTTCCTTTTTCAGTTTACTAAGCATGGCTGGCAGTTAATTGTGAAAGGATTTCGCTGATGGAGATATCGGCAGCACAGACATGTTCATCGGCTGCACCATAATAGAGTGTCAGGCGGTCACCATCGGGGTGCAGGACATGCCCATTGGTAAAGACCACGTTCCCAAAAAAACCGGTCCGTTCGTATTCCGCTACCGGGCTCATCACCGGGTTCTCCGACCTGGCAAGCACGATGGAAGGATCATCCAGGTCGAGCAACACGGCACCGAGGCAATACTGGTGATCGGCATTGGCACCATGATAGATCTCCAGCCAGCCCTTTGATGTTTTGATCGGTGCGGCACCGGCACCTACGCGTTTGCTGTCCCATGAATCCGGCCTGGTTTTGACGAGACAGCGATGATCACCCCAGTGCAGCCCATCCGGTGATGAGGCGAGCCAGATATAGTTGCCCCCGAGATCCACGCTGCTCGGGCGGTGCAGCGCATAATATTTCCCGTTGATCTTTTCTTCAAATATTGCGCAGTCCTTGTTATGCGGCGGGATGATCATACCATGATTGGTGAAGGTTTTCCAGTCGCGGGTAGTCCGCATACCGACACCAACGCCGTTTTCGGACACGGCGGTATAGGTCAGGTGGTAGGTCCCTTCTATCTCAGACACCCGGCAATCCTCTACCCCGAATGTCTGGAGCCTGCCTTCCCCCATGATCCTGGGGTATCCGGCAGGTTCGCTAAAGTTGATCCCGTCCTCACTGCTGAGTAACCGCAGGTGCGAAAGTGTGGTGAGATAATCCTGTCCCTGGTAGTTGATCACCCTTGCATCCGATGCATCCAGGTCCGGCGCATCGGTAGGTATTTCCTTGATGCTCATTTCACCCGATTCGCTGAGCACCGGGAAGGAGATGATGCCCTCTTTCTGTTTCGGCCGTTCTGCCACCCGCACGATCAGCCAGGTTTTCCCGTCGAACCGGAATACCCCGGGATTGAGGAGACAGGCGATTTCGAGACCCGCGATACTGGGTGTCAGGTCCTTTGGCGAGAGAAGTGGATTCTGTGGAAACCGTTTGGTTATATCGTATGTACTGCTCATAAAAATTCAGGCAATAAAGCTTCTCCCGGCTATCAAAACCGGCATGGAACCCTTGACGGGAGAATAGTAAAATAAAGTTGCGCATCGGGTGATCAGTACCCGGGGTTCTGGACCAGCGTACCGGCCGAAGCATCGATCTCACCCTGTGGTATCGGGTAGAGGTCATGCCTGTCCTGGTAATTCTTCCCATGGGCCGTCATCACCGCTTTTGCAATACCCCAGCGTTTGAGATCCAGCATACGGTGTTCTTCAAACCCAAGCTCCACGCGTCTTTCAGAGATCAGCCAGGTTTTCACCATGGCCGCGTCCGATGATGCCGGACGGTCGGGTAAAGTGCCTGCGGGCGGTGCTGATCCATCAATTGCCACTGTGCTCCGGGCCCTGGCACGTACTTCATTGATGATGGCGATGGCTTCCGGCAACATGGCTGTTTCGATAAGCGCTTCGGCCTTCCAGAGCAGCACATCCGCATAGCGGATATAGATCCGGTTATTTGCTGCATCATCATTACCCTTGTTGGCACCATCGGTACTGCCAAGCATTTTATTTACATTCTGCCCGGCTGCATTGACGGTATAGAGTTTACGTGGGTCGTTTGCTTCAAATGCATTCAGGAAATCAGCGCTTGGCGCAAAGAATCCCCAGCCCAGCGGCGCGCAGATCCCGTTGCCATTAGCAGGCTGCTGCTGCGTTTTGTGGTCATACGCAAAAATCACTTCCTCGTCGGTGAACTCGGTATTGAAACTACTGAAGTAGTTCGTGTTGAGGTGGTAATATCCCAGTGCATCCAGTTCCTGCACCAGCGTCAGTACCTGCGGCCAGTCTTTGGTAAACAGTGCAGCTTTCGCCTGCAGGGCGATGGCCGCTCCTTTTGAGACCCGCCATTTCTCCGTGGCTGAACTGTATTTGGATGTGGGCAGCAGTGACTTCGACAAAGAAAGGTCAGCTTTGATGGTATCCCAGATGGCAGTTTTTGGTGCACGTACTGCCACTTCAAATGCTTCCTGGTAGGTCTGCACCGGTTTCAGGATCAGCGGCACATCCCCGAAATTCGTAACCAGCGAGAAGTAGTAGAAAGAGCGGATGAAGAGGGCTTCACCGAGCAACTGGTTCCTGCGTTCGTTGCTGATACCGGTGATCGTGCCGATATCCGGTTTACGCAGCAGCTGGATGGCAAGGTTGATACGTTTGATGCCTTCATAGCTGTATTTCCAGAGACCATTGGGTCCACCATTAGTGGAGGTAAATGTGAAATTATTGATATCGTCCATCCATGGCTGGTCACCATCGGGACTCCATTTTTTTTCCGCATCGTCAGACGCGATGTCCTGCAGTACGTAGTCGTTCTGGAACACCAGTCCGCCACCCCAGTCCCATTGGGCAAGGATATTCAGCCGGTTTGACATCAGCTGGTAGGAGGAACTGACGGCCGTTTCCACCGTATTGAGGGTAGGCACTTCATTTACATCATCGAGTGTGGTGAGACCGATAGCATCGGTATCCAGTTGCTTCTTACATCCGGTAAAAAGTATTACCGCAGTCAGCATCATTAGTATATTCCTGTTCTTTTTCATGATAATTTTTTTAGGGTGTTCAGAGTTTCATACGGGCACCGATCAGGAATCCGCGGGAAAGCGGGTAGGTTCCTTTATCGATAAGCGAAGTTGATTCGGGGTCGAGACCACTGTAATCGGCGATAGTGACAAGGTTCTGTGCAGACACATAAAACCGGAGACCGCGGATATTCCCTTTCTTCAGGTTGAGGCTGTACCCGAGTTCGATGTTTTTGAGTCGCACGTAGGAAGCATCCTCCACAAACACGCTCGATACATTTCCCCCGCCGTTATTATTAAATGTGACGCGTGGTTGTCTATTGCTGGTGCCTTCGCCATTCCATGCGCCCAGCACATCGGTGGTGCTGTTGAACGGACGGCTGTCGAAGTTCAGGATCTGTTTGAGGTCATTGTAACGGTCTACATCCTGCACGCCCTGCACGAGGAAGGACAGGTCAAAATTCATGTACTCCGCATTGAAGTTGAAACCGTAGGTGTATTTCGGGATCGGGTTACCGATGATGGCGCGGTCATCCGCATTGATCTGGCCATCATTGTTGACGTCACGGAAGCGGATATCCCCCGGTAATGCGCCATTGGCGTTGGAGAAGAGGTGACGCGTTACTTCACCGGTATTCTGGTAGATGCCTTCGAACACGAGGCCGTAATAGGAACTGATGGGTTGTCCTACTTCGGTACGGGTATGTGTGGCATCATCGTTGAGGTTTTTCACAAACTGCTGCAGCTTCTCTACCCGGTTGGTCACAGTGGCGATATTACCGTTGACCGAGTAACGGAAATCGCGGTCGTAATTCTGGTAACCGATGCCAAGTTCAAAACCTTTATTCCTTACCTGCCCGGCGTTGACGAAAGTGCTCTGGATAACGCCTACAGATACTGCGGGCAACCCTACAGATAACAGGATATCATTCGTGGTCTTGTTGAAATAGTCGGCCGACAGGGTCAGTTTGTTTTTCAGTGCTGACAGATCCAGACCAATATTGCTCTGTGTTGTTGCTTCCCATTTGATATCCGGGTTGCCATAACGGATGGTATTTACCACCCCACCAACTTTTGTCACGAGGGTCTCGTACGCATTGTCAGGTATTTCCTGGTTGCCTGCCTTACCCCAGCTACCACGGAGTTTCAGGTCGCTGATCCAGTTTATATCCTGCATAAAACTTTCCTGTGAAATGCGCCATCCTGCGGAAACAGATGGGAAATAACCCCAGCGGTTATTGGGACCGAACCGGGATGATCCGTCTGCACGGATGGTACCACCCACAAAATATTTGTTATCGTATCCGTAGTTGGCAGATGCGAAGAATGACACGAGGCTCCATTGCGTGGCCGAGCCTGAACTGCTTTTATTTACATCACTGCCGTAGTCGAGATACCGGAAGGGACCGGTACTGTTGTCGAAATTCTGGCGGCTGCCACCCACACCCGATGTACGGGTGGAGATATTTTCGGTTCCAACGAGGGCATTGATGGAATGCAGGCCTCCGAAGGTCTTTGTATAATTCAGGGTATTGGTGAATGTGAAGGTCATTGCGTCCCCGAAGTTTTCATCGAGGTTATTGGGTTTGTTATTCCTTCCCATACCCGGATAAAGTTCCGCCGGATCAGCATCGTTGTCATCCCCGAAATTCTGTGCGAAATTTTTGTTGTGCTGGAATGCGATATCTACGCCCACATTGGTGCGGAACCGGAGTGATTTATCAGCCAGGAACGCATATTCACCATATATATTACCAAATGTCTGGTAGGTCTTCCGCGTATCATCGGTGAAATGCACGATGGCAAGGGGATTGGATGAATATTCATAGTTGCGGCTCCATCCACCGTTGTTGCCGGTATAAAATGGCAGGTCGGTGTAGGGATTTGCCGGGTTGTAGGTCGGATCGGAGGGATCCTTGAACACTGCAAGTACCGGTGGCCGGATCAGTGCATGCCGGATCACACCCGGGGCATCCCCGCTGGAGGAGAGTTTGTCCTGTTTGCTGTAACTGATATTGAGGTTCGTCCCGATCCTCAGGCGCTCGGTCAGGTTGGCATTGATATTTGCCCGGAAATTATAGCGTTTGAATTCGTCATTCTTTTCGGTAACGATCCCGTTCTGCCCGAAGTAGCCTGCGGAAAGAAGGTATTGTACTTTGTCGGTACCGCCACTTGCCGATACCTGGATGCTGTTGGCTATGCCATTTGTAAAGAGTTCGTCGAGCCAGTCGGTATTGGCCATTGCCAGGGTACCGCGATCGGAAACATAGGGGCTGGTGGCAGCCGGGTCATTTCCCAGTGTATTGTGCCAGGCGCGGTCCTTCACCGTCAGGTACTGATCGGCATTGAGCATGGTCGGCAGGTTGGCTGCACGATAGATCCCGGTAAAATAGTCGAGGTCTACATTGGTCTTTCCTTTCTGTCCGGCCTTGGTAGTGATCACTACCACACCCGCAGATGCACGCGAACCATAGATGGCGGCGGCGGCCGCATCTTTCAGCACGGTCATCGAAGCCACATCATTGCTGTTGAGGAAACGGATGTCACGGGTAGGCACCCCGTCCACGACATACAGTACATCATTATTACCAAGCGTGCCCTCACCGCGTATCCGCAGTTTGAAGCCATCACCTGGTGCACCGGTGTTGGCGGCTACAAACACACCAGCCACCTGGCCCTGTAGTGCCTGTCCCACTTCAGGGATCCGGGTCTTGGACAGGTTGGCCATATTGACCGTGCTGACTGCGCCGGTGATACTGTTTTTCCGCTGGCTGCTGTAACCCACCACTATTACGTCGCCCATTGTGTTTTCCGAGGGCTCGAGCGCGAGATTCACCTGTGTGCTGCCGGCAACAATAACCCGGCTGATGGTTTTGTAACCAATGGAACTGATCCGGAGTGAATCACCCGGCACCGCACTGATACTGTAGAACCCATCTGCATCCGTCATGGTACTGCTGGCACCGGCTGATACGGTGACACCCGGCAGGCCTTCACCCTGGGCGCCGGTTATCTTACCCGCCACGCGGGTAGTTTGCGCCAGCGAAACAAGGGATAAAAAAAGAAACGGGAGGAAAAAAGCAAGCGGCCGGATAAGACGGGACGCGCTGTTGCCATAAGCATTCATAGCTATTTTTTTCATAATACAATCGTTTAGTAACGGGCGGTTAGTTGGGGCAAGTGTGAGCCGGTGATCAGCCGCCCGAGGATGGAAAATTAGGATAACAGCCGGCCGGGATACAACACTATCCTTGCAATTTTGTGTACCCTGGTTACAAAACCACTGTATTAATGCGGTACCGCAGGGCTTTTTCTCAGAGACCTGTGGCTGTTTTGCTGTCGCGGTATTCGCCTGGTGCCTGCTGGTATTTCTTTTTGAATTCGCGGAAGAAGTAGGATTGGTTGTTGAATCCGGTCTGGTAAAAAATCTCGTTTACGCTCAGTCCGGTATTGCGGAGCAGGTTGGCGGCTTCTTTCAACCGTATGTGTTTGATAAATTCACCCGGTGTCATCCCGGTCATCGTTTTCAAGCGGCGGTACAACTGCATTTTACTCAGGCTGAATTCTTTTTCAAGAAACACTGCACTCAGTTCCGGTTCGGAAATATGTTCCCCGATCACCGCTGCCAGCCGCGTGAGGAAGAGTTTGTCTTCTGCGGGCATTTCCGTTTCGGCAATGGGATCGCCGTGGGTTGACTGTGCAAACCGATCCACCAGCTGCTGCCGGTACTGGATCAGTTTCCGTACCCGCCGGAGGAGATGACCGGTCTGGAATGGTTTGGCGATATAGGCATCGGCCCCGACTTCGTATCCTTCCATATGGTGGTCTTCACTGCCGCGGGCAGACAGGATCATAAACGGCACATGGCAGGTAGCCGGTGAATTTTTTACCCGGTTGCAGAGTTCGAGCCCGTTCATATTTGGCATCATCACATCACAGATCACGAGCGAGGGAATGATTTTTTCGATGAGACTGATGGCTTCGAGACCATCCGTGGCTTCATGGATCAGGTATTCATCCTGCAGGATATCACGAAGCAGGAAGCGGATGTCATTATCATCTTCCACCACCAGGATGGTCTTTCGCTGGTCTTCCCCGATACTTTCCACCAGGTTATGTTTGTTTATTTCGGCCGGAGCCCGCATCAGCACCGGGTCGGGGGCCGCGGTAATGCTCGAATAAAGCGAGGATGGCTGGTTGGCCATTACCGAGGGTTGTAATGGCACGGGGGCAATCCCGGGCTGGCGAAGGGGGAGTTCGACTCTGAAACTGATCCGCTGGTTGAGGTACTCGCAGCCGATACGGCCCTGCAGCAGCTGCACCAGCTGGCGGGTGAATGCCAGGCCGATGCCCGTGCCCTTGGCAGGGGTATCCGAGCTCCGCTCGCGGGAAGTATAAAATTCATCAAAGAGGTGTTCCAGCTCTTCGGGCGGGATCGGGTTGCAGGGGTTGGTCACGGTGACCTGCAGCTGCCCTTCCCTGTTCATTACCGCATTAAACACGATCTGTTCATTATTCGCCGCATGTTTGAATGCATTGGATAAAAGATTGTACACGATCTTTTCAAGTTTGTCCTTGTCGGTCCACCCCGTAATCCCTCCTTCCACCTGGATCTCATATTCGGTTTTGCTGCGTTCGCCCAGCGGCAGGAATGGTTCGGCCAGGTTCTGCAGCAACGCGGAGATATCGAGGTAGACATATTTATTGGTGGCGAAACCTTCTTCCGACTTGCGGAAGTCCAGCAGCTGGTGTACCATATACGTCAGCCGGGATGCCTGCTGGTGGATGAGTGACAGGAAATAATTGTTTTCCCTGCCACCTGTACCCTTCTGGTCATTTTCCCGGAAACGTTCTGCTGATCCCATGATCAGGGTCAGCGGAGTCTGGAGTTCGTGCGCAATATTGGTGAAAAATCCGATGCGGCTCCGGTGGGCTGCCTCGTCTTTTTCGCGGAGCAGGTGTTCCACTTCCAGCTGGTGCCGGATAGCCTGCCGGTTCTTCCGGTAACGGTAGATAAACACCAGACCGGCTACGATGATCAGTCCATATACTAACAACGCATACCATCGCAGCCAGAAGTACTGCAATACACCGATATTGAACAGCGTATGTTCACCCGACCAGGATCCTTCGCCGTTGGTCCATTTTACATGGAAGGTATAATTGCCCGGTTGCAGGTTACTGTAACTGACCTGTCCGTTGGTGCCGGTATAACGCCATTGTTTGTCGTACCCCTCCAGGAAATAAGCATACTCACATTTCTCCGCATTCAGGTAACTGAGTGCACGCAGGTCGAGCTGGAAATAATTTGCATGTCGTTTTACTTCGTAGGCCAGTTCCCGTGTATCGTTATTTCCCAGCACATGGTAACCATCGGCGGCCTGGTCGCCCGCCTGCATACCGCTGACCAGCAGGTTGGGTAACCAGCTGCTGCGCGTGATACTCGCGGGTTTGAACTGGTTGAAGCCATAGATGCCGCCAAAGTACAGCCATCCTGACGCATCGCTGTAAACAGCCCCATCGCTGAATTCATTACTCTGCAAACCATCGGCTGCCTGGTAGAAAGAAATTTTTGCCTGGCTGTTGATACAGGCCAGTCCTTTATTGGAACTGATCCAGATCTGTCCCGCGCTGTCTTCTTCGATGGCATGGATGGTATTGTTGGGCAGGCCCTGCCCGGTAGTCAGTTTCCCAAACTGCGGGTATGGTTTGCCTGCCTCGGATGCTTCCAGCCAGTTGAGACCGTAACTGGTCCCGATCCAGAGCCGGTTATTTTTATCCCGGTGAAGGGAAAGCACATCGTTATTGGAGAGGCTGCCTTCATAGGCAAAGGCCTTGAAGGTTTTGAACAGTCCTGTTTTTTTATCCATCAGGTTAAGACCCGCATAACGACATCCGATCCAGAGCTGGTTGTTGCCCGCATCTTCGATGGCATAGATGATATCGTTGGCCGGACCGCGGTTATCGTCACGGAACACATATTTATCGATGGCCGCAAGCACAAGACCCGCAGGCTGGCGTTCTATCCGCAGGTGGACCAGTCCGTAACCGCTGGTGCCGATCCAGACCGAACCATCGGGATCAGGGCGGATACTGTAAACTGATCCGAATTCCGGCCGTCCGGCGGTCGCTATTATCTCATTCCATTTATAATAGCGGTTGCTGATTTCATCATAAACACTGAGTCCTTTGCCGTCTGTCCCGATATACACCAGGTGATCGGCAGTTTTCACCAGTGCATACACCGAGTTATTATCGATCAGTGCCGGGGCTGACACGATATCCCTTGTATTACCATCACGCCGGGTGGCAAAATCGGGATACACCAGGATGCCACTGCCCTTTGTGCCGACCCAGAGTGCATCACCTACCTGGCAGAATGCCCGCACCGACCGGTTATACGGCATACCATTTTCGGCGGTAGCGATGGTACCAAAAGGTTTTGTCCTGGGATGGATGCGGATGATCCCACTGCCATCGGTCCCGCACCAGAGTATGTTTTCACTGCTGCTGCTGAAAGACGTGATATGGATATTGCCGAGCTGGCCCGACTGGTCAGCGAGGAAATTATCGGTGCGGAAATCACTGGTATAAATCCCGCAACCCCTGCCCGACCAGGCGAGCAGGTAGTGACCCTGGTATTCACCAATGGCCGCCAGCGGAGCCGGGAGGCTGAGCACCTGTACTGATTCTGCCGACCCGTTGCGGATGCGGAATAATGACTGGTCGCGGGTGGTATAAAACCCCGCCGCTGCGGTGCGGAAAACCTGGCTTACGTTGCGGATGGCCGGCAGACCGGGTATTGGCTGGAGATCACGCCCGGCAAGGATCTGCAGGTTACCCATATCATCGAGCACCCAGAGCCGGCTGGCTGCATCAAAAAAAAGCGAGCTGATTTTTTTACCCGCCACAGCCGGCTGGTTACAGGGAAGGAAACGGTTGGAAGAAGGATTAAAACAGACCAGGCCGGTGCGACGGCTGAAACAATAAACCGTACCGGTCGTATCCACGGTGAGGGCGTATTCATTTTCACTGACCCGCGATTGTCCATTTGGGTTGTAGAAATAATGGAAAAAACGACCTGATTTTTTTTCATACCTCGATACCCCCTCGATGGTGGTGATCCAGATATTGCCAAGGCGATCCTCCGCCAGTTTCTGGATGACGTTGCTGCCGATGCTGCGTTCATCACTTTCGCGGCTGTAATTGAATACATGGAAACTCGAACCGTTATAGAGATTAAGTCCGTCCCAGGTACCTACCCATAACATATTACTGCCATCTATAAACAGGTCGTTGATTGAACTGTTGGAAAGTCCGTTGCGGTTATCGAATAACTGGATGGAATAGGGTTCGCCCGGATTCGGACTGGCCTGCAGGACTACAGGGGGTGAGAAGGTGATGAGCAAAAAAAAGAAATGGCGAAGCATGCGGTCGGGATTAATCGTATCCAAATCTATGCTTTAGGGGGGAGGCGGTAAAAAAAACCCTGAAAAGTTCAGTTTGTAACCTTTATGGACTAATTTAGCTGACCCCAGGGCAAAAAAATAGGCCCTTCCGTAGAAACGGACTGACCTCTAACGATTGCTTGCCATATGAAAATTCTTCGAAGTAATTGTTGTACCCTTGACGGTGAATCTGCAGCTTTTCTTCTCTTTGACCTCTGACGACTTGCCTTAACGATTGCTTGCCTTTCTTCTCCTGCTGCGCGATTACAATTCAAATGTAGCCTCCCTTTTTCCGCATTCAAAATCAACTTAAGTGTTATTTCGGGATGCCAAACCCCGTTGTCAACCGTTACAACCCTTTACGCTAAAGGCTTTCAGCCTGCTGAATGTACGATCCCCAACGAAATCCGGACAAACGTTTTTGCAAAGACAATGCCGCAGGCTAAACAAAAACTTCCGCTAAGCTTTGCGGTGGATAAACCAGAGATTTGAACAAAAAGAAGGAATCAACATGCGGGGGCTGCATGTAAAGCAGGGGCAAAAAAAAAAGTCCTTCCGTAGAAACGGACTGACCTCTAACGATTGCTTGCCATATGAAAATTCTTAAAGATCTTTTTTGTATCCCGGAATCCGGGTCAGGGCGCCATCTTCACTTTTTCTCTTTCGCTGCGCTTTCTGATACGAATGTACAGCCGTCAGGCAGCCCTTCCGCAACAAGTTCAGCCCGAATCCGGGATGTCAAAGCCATCCTGCACGGCCTTAACCTGCACTAAACCAACGTTATTGGCGCTGATTCTTCCCGATGCCCAACCGATTTAGCAACCCTGAAATATTTTTTCTCACCGCTTTTTCTTAGCACAGTTGTGTTGCCGGAAAGAAGACTGTAGCACAGATGTACCAATAGTACAGGCTCCCATCGGCGTTCCCGTTGACATGGACCTGGTATAGATCAGGCAGTTTGCGTAATCAAAAAGGGCCACTCCAGTAGCAGGCAAAACGATGAACTTTCTGCTCTTCAAATCTGTTAATACAGCCGCTGTACGTCTCCGTTTCAACCATCCGCACGGGGATGTCGCACTGGTCGAACTGGCATGTTATTAGGATGGTTTAACTTTAAAAAAACTATATGGCACTGGAAAAAGCAATACTGGCAGGGGGATGTTTCTGGGGAGTGGAAGAACTGATCCGTGATCTCCCGGGTGTAAAATCAACGATTGTAGGATATACCGGGGGCGATGTGGCCAATGCCACCTACCGGAATCACGGTTCACATGCTGAAGGCATCGCCATTGAATTCGATCCGGAGGTGATCTCCTACCGCAAGCTGCTGGAGTTTTTCTTCCAGATCCATAACCCCACCACCCGCAACAGGCAGGGAAATGATATGGGCGCATCCTATCGCTCCGCCATTTTTTATAACAGCCCGGCGCAACAGGAAACAGCAAAACAACTCATCACCGAGCTGGATGCCTCCGGCAAATGGCCGGCAAAAATTGTTACCGAGGTGGTGCCTGCCACTGATTTCTGGGATGCGGAAGAAGAACACCAGGATTACCTGCGCAAACATCCCAATGGTTACACCTGTCATTATATCCGGCCCGAATGGGCGTTGTAATACCGGGCAATTAACCGTTTCAACCGGCACATGACCCTAATGAAATTCAAAGAGCCTTTATCCGAACACCTGTTTGGGTAAAGGTTCTTTTTTTACCCCTGTTGGCAGAATGACGAAATAATCCTGATCCGCGCGCGGAAAGAACTCCTCCCGGGCGGACAATGACGAAAAATTAATAGCCTTCCTCCTTTTCTTTACCGATCTTCCACACACCTTATCCGATCCCTCCGATTATTACCCCGTTCAATTTGCTTTCGTCCCCTTTTTTTACTGACCCGGCTTCAAAACCTATCCACTGATTTAACCAGTCCGTCCACCGGTCCCGTTTTTATTACCAACCAACCAAACTGCATTGACATGCACAGCCCCACCATGCCCGGTTACCAGAATTTCCGGTCCGCCAAACCCGCCAGCAAACTGCTTCCGGCATTTTTCTTCTTTTGTATACTGTTGTTGTCAGCCACAGTCTCCAGGGCACAGTCGGCCAATGATTACCGGAGTGCGACTGTTTTGGGCAACTGGGACCTGGCCACCAGCTGGGAACGGTACAATGGTACCGCCTGGATCGCGGCTACCGGTTATCCGACTGCAACCGATGGCCAGATCACTATCCGGAACGGGCACGAACTGCGGATAGTCAACCCGGTAAACGTGGACCAGCTCGTGGTGGAATCGGGTGGCAGGCTTTTCAACTTTTCGCCGGCATTCAATATCAGCAACGGACCGGGCACTGACCTGTTATCATCCGGTGACCTGCTCAGCAACACCGCCGCATCCAATGTAACCGTTGCCGCAGGTGCAGAGGTGGATGCCCTCTTTTATTTCAGTGGTGGCATATTTACCAATAATGGCTCCGTGCGAAACCTCGTTTTCCTGGGCAACCTACCGCAGTTCCTCAATGGTAGCGGGACTGAGGGCACACTGCTGGTACACAATAACAACACACTCACCCTTGGGGGCAACCATACCGTAACCGAACTCCTTAATTTCAACAGCGGGAGAATCGTCACGGGACCCAATAAACTGGTGATGGCACAGACGGCAAGCACCCAGCTGAATGCCTCATCCCTGTCGTTCGTGGAAGGTAATCTCGAAATTTTCCCGCCAACGGGCAACAGCCAGCAACGATTGTACCTCGGTACCGGCAGCTCGCCGCGACCGCTGATCCTCAACCTGGTTAATGTGACTGGGGGAAGTGTGATGGTATCCAATACAGATGGCGACTATCCCGGCATTAACTCGTCCGTTATCAATCCAAATGCAGGCGTCAATACTTACTGGCGCCTGGTGGGGGATCTTGTTTTTTCTTCAGCCAACATAGAAGTGAACTGGAATGCAGGTGATGTGGACGGAGGTAATCCGTCCCTTTTCCGCGCTGCGAAATACAGCCCGTCTACCGGATGGTCGTACCCCCCGGTCAGCAACCAGGCTTCGGGGGCCATCACCGTCAATGGCATCAATAGTTTTACATCGGTGGCCAACCTGGTGGTGGGTGAGCTGAACTGTGTACCACCCGTCATCACCTGTGCACCTGACCTGACTATCTGTGGCAATGACGCCACCGGATATGCCGGTCTCGTTTTTTTCCCGCAGGAAATCCCGGCCACCAGGGTAATTGATCTCTCCGAGCGCACCCTTACCTATACCAATGTGTCCATCAATGGTGCCGGCAATTCACTCAGCATCGCCCCCGGATCGCCCGTCAATCTCCGGTATCACCAGGAGGTGGCCTTTGACCAGGTAAATGGTTTTTGTCCCGGATGTGTGGTTCAGACTTCCATCGGGATTGGTGGCACATTCCAGGCACTGAGATGCGACCCATCGATCGTCAACGGTACCGTTGTGGATGCCGATATCAATTTTACAGCACCAGCCATACCAGGCATCTATTACCTCACACAGGAAGGCTCGCTCGACTACTTTTGTGTGAATTTCAAATTCAACAACATCCCGTCAAATGCCATTGGGGTACTGGTTGTCGGGAATCCATTCCCGACAGTGGCGGGTGGTTGTGTGGGGGTACGTTACAGCAACAATGCCCCGGCCATTTTACCAAATGGCACCACCGCCGTGACATGGACCGCTACCGATTCATTGGGTAATACCAGCACCTGCGTACAGAACATCACTGTGCAGGCTGCTACCCGTTACCACCGCGACCGCGACATGGATGGATATGGGTCAACCGAATTCTTTGCATATAGCTGTTCACAACCCGCGGGCTGGTTAACTGATGGCAGCGACTGTAATGATTACGACGTGAATATCCATACCGGCTGTGGTCCGGTCTGCAACCTGGGGGTCACTACCACTACGGGTGATACCCTCGTAATCTGTAGAGAAAGCCAGGCAGCTACCACCAATGTCAGCCTAGTGATCACCAATGGTACCGCACCGTTTGTGGTGACCGGCGATACCCTCAATGTGGGTCCGGGTATCCACTACTACCAGGTAACCGATGCCAACAACTGTGTGGCTTATGATACACTCACCGTGATTGCGGCCAACTGTATCGTGCCGTATTATACACCACCCGTAAATGATACGAGCAACTCGCTGATCGGGGCGGAACTGACGCAGGTTTATCTGTCACCGGAATCGGTAGTCGATACTACAGCCACCAACAGTATATTCCGGATCGATTCGGAAAACGAACAGATCCTGATCCAGATTATTTCGGTGGAAGGACAAACAGCCGCGATCCGCTCACTGCTGGAGAACCAGTACGGGCTGAACAATGTAATTGAAAACGAAACCCCGGGCCAGATCATTACCGGTTATTTCCCGATCGCCAACCTGCCTGCACTGAATGCCATGCCGCAATACATCCGTTATGTGCGGCCGTACTTCACACCGATCTCCTCGGGCACTACGGGTCTGGCGGTATCACAGGGTGATAAGGCAATGATGTCTGATCTTGCGCGGAAAGCATGGAAGGTATCCGGGAAAGGGGTACGGATCGGGGTGATGTCAGACAGCTATAATACATCGTCGGCCGTAACCGACCGGGCAGCAAACGACGTGCTGAATGGCGACCTTCCCGGCCCTGACAACCCCGTCCACAAACAACCGGTAGTCGTGTCTGCCGAATATCCCTATGGCCGCGCAACCGATGAGGGTCGCGCCATGCTGCAGATCGTCCACGATATTGCACCGGACGCCAGTCTGGTATTCCGCACCGGATTTGTAAGCCCGGAACATTTTGCAGATGGTATACGGACGCTGCGGGACGAAGGCTGTAAGGTGATCGTGGATGATATCACTTACCTGACCGAACCTTTCTTCAGGGATGGGGTGATCGCAAGAGCGGTGGATGAAGTAGCCGCTTCGGGGGTCAACTACTTCACATCGGCAGGGAACTTTGGCGTCAAATCATACGAAGGGATTTTTAACCCGATAGCCGCCAGTAATTATGTGGGCAGCGCCCATAACTTTGGCGGGGGCGAAATTTTCCAGGATATTTCATTGAAAGCAGGCAGTTACACCATCGCCCTGCAGTGGGAAGATAATTTCTACTCGCTTGGTGGCGGCACCGGCGCAGTAAATGACCTCGATATCTATCTCGTGGACCAGTTCGGCACGCGTCTCTTTGGTTTCAACCGGGTTAACACCGGTGGTGATCCGATCGAGATCCTGCCATTTGTGGTGGTGGCACCGGTGAAAGCCAAACTCATTGTCACCCGCAAAGCCGGCAACCAGAATGTCCGCTTCAAGTACGTGATGTTCCGCGGTGAGGGGATGATCGAAAACTTCAACCAGGGCAACAGTACCGTAGTGGCGCAGGCGAATGCCGCAGGCTCCATTGCAGTCGGTGCCGTGCTTTACAGCAACACACCTGCCTATGGTGTGACCCCTCCTACAGCAGCATCGTTCTCGTCAAGAGGCGGCCTGCTGATCAATGGCGTCAACCGTTTCAAGCCCGATATCATGGCGCCAAACGGCGTTAATACATCTGTCAGCTTCGGTGGCGAGGACATCGACGGCGATGGCATCCCCAACTTCTTCGGCACCTCTGCCGCAGCGCCACATGCCGCTGCGGTTGCCGCCTTGCTGATGGAAGCACGGTACCGATTTACGGGCGGAACCTACACCGGTCCGGAGATGAAAGCCTTGCTGCAGGCGACTGCTATCCCGATGGACAGCACGGGCGTTTTTGCCAACAGCGGACGTGGCTTCATACAGGCCGACCAGGCCTTGCAGAGTTTCTCCAACCCGTCACCGGTTTACATCAGCCACCACATCACCAACGAAGGCACGCCAGGTGTGAATCCTGTGACGCTTGTAATCGAAGGAAAATATTTCAAATCAAATGCATCAGTGATCCTGCGTTCCGACACCATCCCTGCAGAGATTGTCAGCAGTACAGAACTGCGGGCGGTCATCCCGGCATTTACCGGCAACCCGCCACTGACAATTTATAACCCGCCGATGTTATCCAATGGCCTGGACGGTGGCGCGAGTGATTCCATCTTCCTGGGTCAAACCCGGAGTAAAAATGTTCGGGTCATCGTGAACGATACCAGCAAACTGTATGGCGAGGCGATACCCGAATACCGTTTCAGGGTGACAGTAGATAGCCTGACGCTTGAAGAGAGTGGTCTCACACTTGCCGATCTCGGTCTGACCGACCTGAGCTTCACTTCATCGGCTACCGACATGAGCGGGATCGGATTGTACTATCGCAGGGCGACCTCATCGGTCACTGACCTCAGTATCCCTGCATCGCTGGTACTCGCCGGTCTGTATAACTATGAATTTGCAGATGGGTTGCTTACGGTCAACAGGATGCCGGTGACCGTGACCCCACGCGACACCACCCTTACTTACGGCCGTGCAATCAGGGGACGTGAACTCCGGATCAATTACGGATACGACAACAGCAGGGTGTCCCCGGCGTTCCGTGTCCGGCTCAATGACTCGCTGGTGCTCAACCACCAGTCCACCATGTCCAACTCCGTAATGATCATCAATGGCAAACAGGCCGTGAATGGCCTGGCCGCAACTGATTTCAGAAACATGGGCTTTATGGTGAGTGGTAAAGCCGCCGTAAATGGCAAGGCTGCGGTCAACGGCAAAGCCGCGGTCAATGGAATTACATATGATACCACCTACTTTATACCGGTGGCACCCGAAAGCCTCTATGATTACCTGGTTGATTCGGCCAATGCAGTGATCCGTAACGGCAAACAGGCTGTCAATGGTAAACAGGCCGTGAACGGCAAGGCGGCGGTAAATGGAAAAGCGGCTGTCAATGGAAAAGCCATGGTCAATGGCAAACAAATGGTGAATGGCAAGGCTGCTGTCAACGGCAAAGCCGCTGTCAACACCAGCAGTTTCAATGACGAAACAAACGAAAACATATTCCTGGTGGTGGATTCGCTGGATGCACTGGCTGATGCCGAACCACTCGAAGGTTATGAATCGATGAATATGGTGACCGGTTATGAAGTGGGTGAATGGCTGATCGGACCGGGGGTACTGATGTCGGAAAACTTTGATATCAGTTACGGCCTCGGCCACCTGCGGATCGTTCCGGAAACACTCACCGTGAAAGCCGTGGATACCACCACCGGCTGCAGCGGTGTGCAACCGTTGTACCGCAGTACCAAAGCGATCTTCCAGTATGAAGACGCCGACAGCATGGTGATCGCGGGAGGACCGGCTTATACGGTCACCACCACTGCCGGTGCGGCTACCGGAACCGGGGCACTCGCGGCAGGCACCTATCGCATCGTACCTTCCGGTGTAAGTTTTGTGTCGGCTGTTCCGAACTACAGTGTGGCATACCAGCCGGGAACCCTCACAGTGACCGGCAACGGACCTGCACAGCCGGCCGTCAGTGTTACCCAGCCCAGCTGCACTGCACCTGCGGGTACCATCAAGGTAACGTCGGTGAAAACCGGTCTCAAATTCAGCATAGACGGAGTTACCTATACCAATTCCACCGGCATCTTCAGCGGTCTGCTACCCGGCACCTACCTGCTGACTGCCATCAATGCTACGGGTTGCAAGTCACCCGTGGTAACGGTAATACTGGCAGGGCCCGGATGCGCAACAATCGGCAACCTGGTATTCAAAGACCTCAATGGTAACGGGATCCAGAATAGTGGTGAAGGCGGGATCAGCGGGGTGACAGTACGGTTGCTGAATGCTGCGGGTAACCAGGTAGCCAGTACCACTACCAACTCCGGCGGTGCGTATTCGTTTACCAAACTGGTAGCGGGCACCTACAGCGTGACATTCAGTACACCGGCCGCACATGTGCCGGCTCCTGCAAAACAAGGCAGCGACGGCAGCAAGGACAGTGACCCTGTCAATGGTACCGTAACCAATATTGTACTAACAACCGGCAAGGTGAACAACGATATCGATGCGGGCTTTATCCCTTCGGTATTACAACTGGGCAACAAGGTCTGGTACGACGAAAATAATGACGGATTCGCAGGCACACGGGAAAGTGGTATCTCCAGGTTAACGGTGAAGCTGTACCATGATGCCAATAATGATAACGCAGCGGATGGTGCAGCCATTGCCACAAAAACCACGGACAATACCGGCGCTTATCTCTTCACGGGTCTTGCGCCGGGTAATTATATCGTGGGTGTGGTAATACCGGACGGATATACCAGCAGCACGCGGAATGGTGGCGATCCGGATAACAATATCAACAACGATGATAACGGCCAGGTGCTGGTGGGTAATGAAATCCGCGGGCTGGCGATCACGCTGGCAGCGGGGTCAGAGCCTGATGGCAATACCAACAACACAAGTGACTTTGGACTGCTGCCCGATTGCAGGCTGTCGTCCTCCGGATCCAACCTGCTGTTTAACGGCAGTTTCGAACAAGGTATCGCCGGATGGTGGTTCAATGGCGGACT
This sequence comes from Chitinophagaceae bacterium, assembly GCA_004173355.1. Taxonomy (GTDB): domain Bacteria; phylum Bacteroidota; class Bacteroidia; order Chitinophagales; family Chitinophagaceae; genus JBEVJC01. The sequence continues at coordinate 38,194 of SEAD01000008.1, forward strand.
GTTCTTCACGAGTACCGATTACAATGCCTGTGGCAACAGGAACGGCTACAACACCGCACTCAACAGGCCCTCACTGGTGTACCAGGATGTGACAGTGAGTCCGGGCAGTGTGCTTACCCTGAGCGGTTTCGCAGGTACCCATACCCGTGGCCTGGCCTGCAGTCCGAAACTCAGCCTGCTCTTCCTCAACTCAGCCGGCAGGCTCCTGCTGCAGAAAGATGTGGCGGTAACACGTGATGTGGATGTAAACAATGAACAACTTGCTTTCTATACACTCACTGCCACTGCACCTGCGGGAACCGTGAAGGTCAGGGTACAGAATTCGATCAGTTGCAATTTCCTGAAAGTGGATGGGCTGAGCCTGGTATCGGCTAACAGCAGTACTATTGCCAGGGGAGCAACCCTCACCGCTGAGGAGTTAAACGAAGAACCGGAAGAAAAAATCACTCCCGGCCTGGATGCCGTAGTGAGTCCGAACCCGGTCACCGAATCCTTCCAGCTGAAGGTCAGCAGTGATGATCGCGTGACACCGGTCACCGTCCGTATACTTGGTATCGATGGCCGCAGGATCTCGGAAGAAAAAACGGGAGCCAACAGTACACTGCGTATCAACAGCAGCAGCTGGCAGGGCGGGATGTATTATGTGGAACTGGTCCAGGGATCGGTAAGGAAAGTGATTAAGGTTGTACGAACCAACAACAGGTAGTACCCTGTTTTTTTATCCGGAAAACTATTGACAACCAGAATATGAAGTCATTTTTTTTAGTGTTGATGCTGGCCGCCGCCTGCCTCGTGGCGCCGGCCCAGAAAAACGGATTAATGCAGCTGCGTGAAAAACTCACGCAGTCGATGCCGGACTCCGAACGGGTGAATACGCTCAATGCGCTGAGTAAAAGTTTTTTCAGCGATAGCCCGGATACATCGGTAGCGATTGCCGCCAGTGCGAGGACATTGGCGGAAACGGTCGACTACAAGCCGGGACTAGCACTGGCACTGAAGAATATGGGGATCGGCCTGTACCTGCAGGGGAAAAACCTGGATGCGGTCAAATCATTCCAGCAGGCACTCACGGTGTATGAATCGATCGGGGACCGCACCGGCATCGCCAATATGCTCAGCAACCAGGGAGCCGTTTATTTCAACCAGGGGGATGATGTAAAATCGCTCGACCTGCACCTGCAATCGCTGAAACTGTCCGAACAACTCAGCGATTCATTACGGATCCTGACTTCACTCACCAATATCGGTGCGGTATACCTGAATAAGCCTGCCACTTACCAGAAAGCACTGGACTACTTCCTCCGCTCGTATAATATGAGCCTGGGGTTAAAGGACCAGTACTCCATCGGTACGTCCACTGCCAATCTCGGGGAAACCTATTTCAAGATCGGGGATGATACCAAGGCGCTGTTTTACCTCACCGAATCCATCAAGGCCTACCAGGGCACGGAAGACCTGCCCTACCCAATGAACTATCTCGGGCGGCTCTACACCCGCGAAGGCAAATACGATAAAGCCATCACCACCCATCTGGAAGCTTTCCAGTATGCGGAAAAACTGGATACCCGGTTGGATATGACACAGTCACTGGTGGGCATGGCCCAGGCCTGGGCGGCAAAGGGTGATCCATCACAGGCCATTGCCAGTTACAAACGCGCGCTGGAAATCGGTACCCCGTTGAAGGCAATGACCGAAATGCGGGATGCATACGAAGGACTGACCCAGGCATACGAAAGCAAATCGGATTACAACAGTGCATTCCATTACCAGGACCTGCTGATGGGAATCAAGGATAGCCTGTTCAGCAGCGATGCGCAACGGAAAATGGGAACCCTGCAGTTTACTTTTGATATTGAAAAAAAAGAATCACAGATCAGCCTGCTCAGCAAGGACGCACAGATTCAGCAGCAGGAAATCAACCGGCAGAAACTGGTGCGAAACGGCTTTATCGGCGGGTTTGCGATTGTATTACTTTTCGCCGGGGTGTTTCTCAAACAACGGATCCGTATAGCACGGGAAAAGAAACGCAGCGATGATCTCATGCTCAACATCCTTCCATCCGATACGGCCGAAGAGCTGAAAGCGACCGGTACGGCCAAAGCGAAAAGTTTTGACTCGGTCAGTGTTTTGTTTACCGACTTCAAGAATTTCACCCAGGCCTCGGAAATGCTGAGTCCGGAGGAACTGGTTGCCGAAATCAACTTCTGCTACAGCGAATTCGACCGGATTGTTACGAAATATGGTATCGAAAAAATCAAAACGATCGGCGACTCCTACATGTGTGCCGGGGGGCTGCCGGTGGAGAATGACACGCACCCTTACGATGTGGTGGCGGCCGGTCTGGAGATGGTGGAGTTTATTGAGTCCAATAAACGGGACCGGGTAGCCAAAGGCCAGCCTTATTTCGAATTACGCATCGGGGTGCATACCGGGCCGGTAGTGGCAGGTATTGTCGGGATAAAAAAATTCGCCTATGATATCTGGGGTGATACCGTGAATACTGCATCGCGGATGGAAAGCAGCGGCGCACCGGGAAAAGTCAATATCAGCGGTGCCACTTTTGAACTCGTACAGGAAAAATTCCTGTGCTCCCATCGTGGGAAACTGGAAGCGAAAAACAAGGGCCTTATCGATATGTATTTTGTAGAGGGCATCTCGGCAAGGATGATCCAGGAAAACCGCTATCACCTTTTATAGGATCACCATCCCCCGAACAGCCCGTCGACCAGCGCCCGGTCGTATTTCTTTTTATCAAACATGTACTCATACGGTGCCCGGTAGGGTAGTCCCTTCCGTTTTTCCTTGAGGCGTCTGAGGATACCAAACGAAATCATACGTCGCTGGAAATTGCGCCGGTCCAGTTGTTTACCCAGGATACTTTCGTACAGCTTCTGCAGTTCGGGCATGGTAAAACGTTCCGGCAGCAGGTTGGATCCTACGGGCATATAGTTGAGATGCTGGCGCAACACTTCCAGTGCCGAGCGCAGGATATGTTCATGATCCATCATCAGGGTTGGAAGGTCGTTCACATCGTGCCATTCGCAGGCATCGGACAGGTCGTCCGGTATCGCATGCACAAACGAATATTCCACCAGCGCATAATAACCAACGGTAACGAAGCGCTGCAGCAGCCAGTGATCAGGCTTGAGCGTCATCCGGTTTTTCTTTGCCCGGCCGCGATGGATGGCGGGATCGGACCGGTCAGGATCACCAAACAAACGGAACTGATGCAGGAAGATCTGGTCAAGGCCGGTCCGCTGCCGGAGAATCCGGGCGGCAGCTTCATCCACCGATTCTTTTTTTGCTACGAAACCACCCGGCAGCGACCAGTACTTCATGCCATTGGCACGAAGAAGCAGTGCCCGCAACTGTCCTTCATGGAAACCAAAGATTACACAGTCGACGGATAAGGACGGCATGAAAAGCCGTTCACCATCCACCAGGTAACTCATCAGTGTCTTGTCCTCTCTCATAATAGTTAAAAGTAAAATTTTCGGGGCTTAAATCCGCGATTATGTTTGGCTGAATGTCACAGCGGGGTAACCGATTGTTTTCCCAAATGGTAAACGCTTTTTACTTATCACGTAAGCGACGGCCTCCGGGGGCGTGTTACATTTGCCGCGGTATACGGGAGGAATGATGCCGGCAGCATCACAATCCCGGACAACCATTCACCCATCCGGGGGTTCCTTTCCCCTGATGGATGTCGTGCTTTTAGTTTAGTTCTCCGTATTAGTTTAAGTGTTGCAGTGTTTACGGGATGCTTCTTTCGGAGCGTCCCTTTTTTGTCCGTGAAAATCTTTGGTAGTTACCGATAAACTAAAATAAAAAACCACCGGGTACTTCCGGTGGTTTACATCAGTCGTTCATCAGCGCCCGTTATTTCGTCAGCATCGGCAGGTACTTATGCCTGTTTTCAACCAGCACCCAAATTTCGATCAGCAACAGTGCAACGGCAATGGGTAATCCCTCAGGAGCATGCAGCGCATGGGTAAATAAGATACCAACCAGGATGGGCAGGATAACGATAGCGCCGAGTGCGCGGGTTTTGGGGAAAATGAAAAGTAATCCCCCCAGGATTTCCACTGCACCCACGAGTGGCATAAGCCAGGGTATGGACATAAATGCGGTAAAAAGGCTCAGCATCTTTTCAGGCATTTCCTTTGGCGGCGGCATGTAGTTAAAGAATTTATTGAGACCGGCATTGATAAACATCAGCCCGAATAACAGGCTTACAATGAACAATATTATTTTTTTCATATCCGTGTTGTTGGTTAGGGTGTAAAGTTGCGGAAGATCGGGCAAATCCGGTGCGGCCGGAAGCGACAAAGAACCGGGGCGGGCCGGACAGGCACGGGAAAGATCCCCTTTTCGGTGAAAACCAATACCAGGCACGGGAAAGCTTTCCTTTTTTCACAATATTCTTTATTTTAGCCGCCGGGCTCCGGTTTCCCCGTCCCCGCCACCATTAACAACCATAAAAAAGGTCCACCACCACCTTATGAACCTGAAAATTCTGCTCTCCACACTGCTCCTGTTTACAGGCAGCCTTTCCCTTATTGCCCAGGATGAAGACGACAAAAATGTCAGCATCAGCGAAAGCCGGCGGGAATACCGTTTCCAGAAAGGCAACAGCGATAACCCCGTGCTGGTGCGCGAGGAAAACAGCCGCACTTTCTTCTGTAAAAATTACCGCACTGAAATACCGGTGGTTGAATTTTATTCGGATGTGGAACGGATAGACGATGTGGACATCACCGTCGACAAATCCGCCAAACACGGGATCAAACCGGCATACGACTATTACAATTCCGACGGCATTTTTTATTCCGATGCAAGGGTCTGCTATTTCTCGCTACCACTGGCCAAACAGGGTTCCTCTTCCAGGGTAGTGTTCAAAAAAACCGTGTACGATCCCCATTATTTCACCACGATCCATTTTATGGAAATGCAGGAAGTGGCCGATGCCGAACTCCGGGTGGTGGTGCCCGACTGGATGCAGGTCGAACTGAAAGAACTGAATTTCCCCAAATACAAAATCACCCGTACGGTGGAGAAGGGCAATGGCGAAACGGTTTATATCTACCGTGCGCGCAACCTGCCGGCAATGCCAAAGGAATCTTCCTCACCGGGCATCTCCTATTATGCACCGCATATAATGGTGCTGAATAAATATGCCGACCTGAAAGATGGACGGATCACGTATTTCAGCACGCTCGCTGACCAGTACAAATGGTATCACAGTCTCGTGAAATCCGTGCAGAATGACGAAGTGGCCATTTCAGCAAAAGCAAAGGAAATCACCACCGGCCTCAGCACCGATATCGAAAAGGTGCGTGCCGTGTACCAGTGGGTACAGGACAATATCCGCTACATCGCATTCGAAGATGGCATCGCGGGTTTCAAACCGGAAAAGGCACAGGAGGTGATGGCGAAAAAATATGGCGATTGCAAAGGCATGGCCAACCTGATGACCGAACTGCTGGTTTCCCTCGGTATCGACGCCCGCCGTTGCTGGATCGGCACGCGACACCTGGCTTACGATTACAGCACCCCATCCCTGATTGTAGACAACCATATGATCAGCGTGTGGATGGATAAGGGAAAAAAAGTGTTTCTGGATGGCACCGAAAAGTATATCGGTCTCGGTGAAGTGGCCGAACGCATCCAGGGCCGCCAGGTACTGATCGAGGATGGTGAAAAATTCATTACCGACAGGGTACCCGTTGCCGATTACCTGCAGAATACCGCGTATGAAAAACGCGTGCTCTCGATTGAAGGTTCCAGTGTAAAAGGACGGATCACGCAAAACTGGAAAGGGGAAAACAAGGAAATGCTGCTTTCCGGCCTGCACGGTATTAAAATGGACAAACAGGAAACGGCGCTGAAGACCTATCTCGGCGACGGCAAACCGAATTTTGAGATCAGCGGTCTCAGGATCAACAACCTGCTTGATTACAACAAAGACGCCAGCGTGGAATACGATATCAGCTGGAAAGATGCGGTGAGCGAGTTTGGCGATGAGAGTTATATCGAAATCGATAACCGCCGCTCGCTGGAAAATTTCCGTTTTGATACCACCAAACGGAAGCTGCCCTACTGGTTCTATTTTAAAAACCACCTCGTATTCGAGACGGATATCAAATTACCCGCAGGCAAAAAGATCAACGAATTGCCCGCCGGGATCGCCATCAACCAACCGGGTTATAATTTCAAGGGGGAGTACAAACTCAATGGCCCTACCCTAACCTATCGCTGCGAAATTGTATTGAACCAGTCGGAGATCCGCCCCGACCAATTCTCGCAGTGGAACCGCGATATCGACCAGCTCCGCAATTTCTACAACCAGCAAATCGTTTTAACGAAAGTCAAATAAGCCACCGATTATGAACCTGAACACCATGGGACGACCCAGCCTCGTTGTGCTGACCCTGTGCCTGAACCTCACCGTATCCGCACAGTCGAAATCAAACGAAAAATATTATAAGGAAAGCGCCGAACTGCGGGAAACCGTGTGGGCATGGAACAACCCTGAATTCAAGGTCCGTGATGTACCCACCGATTTCAGCAAGGCGTCAAAAGTGGTGATTGCCCACCACACCGAACTGACGGCCGACAGTAAATCCAAAATTGCCTACTATGGCCTTGGGTTCGCGCAGAAAAAAGAACTGTCCATCATGGAAGTGGTGAGGGAAATGGTCAAGGTGAACGATAAGGTTGCCGTTGACTATTACTCAGAACTCAGCTTCAGTGTATTCCAGAAAAAAAGCAGCCTGTACCGGAAGGATAATGTAACCACCTATGTGGGTGTACGGGTCATCAAAGCCGATGGAAAAGTGAAGGAAGTAAATGCCGATGAAATGGTACTGACCCGCGACGGCCGGAATAAAAAGGAAGGCAAACTCGCCATCCCCGACCTGCAGCCGGGTGATATCATCGACTACTATATCGCCACGGACCTGCTGATGACAAATGATTTCACCACCCGTGAATACAGCGTGATCCTTTTTGATGATGCCCCGACCATGCACCATTCCTTCCATGCGCAACTTGGAAAAAAATTCGCGATCGACTACCGGAGTTACAATGGAGCACCCGACCTCAAAGTATCGCGTAACGGCGATGATGATATCGTAATCGATGTGGTAAAGAAAAATATGCCGGCATTTGAAACCACCCTGTGGATTGCACCAGCCGTACAGTTGCCCTTTATCCGGATGAATATTTCCCTCGGAACCCGCAAGGGCAAATATGGTTACGCCAAAGCCGGCGAGATCAATAAAAACAAAAGTGCCGATGAAGTACTGACCGACAAGGCCAGGAGTTTTGGGTACGATTACTATACATCGGTGGTGGGTGGTACCGAACAGGATGAGGTGATCAAGCTTGCCAGGAAAAAGGCAAAAGCATCCGGGCAGAACCTGATGGATATGAATGACGAGGAACGTGCGGCATTTATCTATTACACGCTCCGTTTTACCAAGATTCTGAATTTTGATATTGATAAAATGGAGCGCTCGATCAACAGCGGCGACTACACCTTCAACGGACTTTCCTCCTACCTCTACAACCTGATGAAAAAAGGTTCGGTTGACGGCGGCGTGCTGGTGAGCAGTTCCCGCACCGGTTTCCGGATGAATGAGGTCATGGAAGAAGACGACCTCACGGCAACGGCGTATGTAGGGAGTAAAAACAAATTCATTACCATCCAGACGATCTATGATGTCCCCTTCGAAACCCCGCAGGATATTGAAGGCATGACCAGTACAAAATCCTTTACCATCCATCCCAAGGGACTGAGTTCATTCAGGGGCAGCAAAACGGAAGATGCAACGATCCAGCTGGCCGGTTTTAAGGTCCCTGTTTCCGGACCTGCCGCCAATGCCCATATCGATAATCTCGATATCAGTATTGTACCGGGGGAAACAACCGTGGGTGTAAAACGCCGCACAATAATCAGGGGACATTACAAACGGGATACCCAGCGTGCGCTGATCCTGTACGAAGACCTCTACGAGTCAGAACGTAAGGAACTCGGTGAGGAAATGAGCCTGCTGGAAAAACTGGAAGACAACAAACGCGGCCGGAAATATGTGGATGAAGTGCGGAATGCATTTGCCGAAGCGCGGAAAAACCAAAAGACGGCTTTCACCGATGAAGCAAAATCCTGGTTCGAGCAGGAGATCACGGATTTGAAGGATTACAAGATTGAAAGTATGGGGGTGCGCCATACCGCGCCGGATATGATGTATAAATCCACATTCAAGATGGACGGACTGATCAAAAAAGCCGGAAACAATATCATCTTTGAAGTTGGCAGGATCCAGTCCAGCCCGCTCGTGATCAAACCTGAACAACGCAGCCGCCAGATGGATGTGTTTATGAGTTTCGCGCGTTCGATTGAATTCAACATCGATGTGAAAGTACCCGAAGGTTATACCGTTGAAGGCCTGGATGCCGTCAACAAAAACGTCAGCAATGATGCCGGTGCCTTTACGGCCACCGCTACCCTGGCGGGAGACCTGGTCAAACTGAAAGTAACCCGTCGCTACAACCATTCCTACGAACCGGCGGCAAACTGGGACAAACTCGTGTCGTTTATCGACGCGGGGGCGGAATGGTCCAATTCCAAAATCCTTTTCAAGAAGAAATAAACTATTTCCCGAAATAATCAATCCCGGCCCTGATGCCGGGATTTTTTTTGCAACATTTGCAACGGACATACGTCAAACCCTCCAGTGTTACCAGCAACCAGCCATACCCCGTCCGACCGGGAACTTATCGATCGGGTCCTGAAGCAGGATCCGCAAGCTTTCCGGCTGGTCATTCGCCAGTCTGAGCGTATGGTGGCGCAGGTTGTGCACAAGATGGTTGATGACGAGGAAGACCGCCGCGATATGGCGCAGGAGATTTACCTGAAGGTGTACCGCAAACTCGGGAGCTTCCGCTTCGAATCCAAACTGACCACCTGGATCTGCCAGCTTGCCTACAGCAGCTGTATCGATTACCTGCGGAAAAAGAAAATCCGCCCGGTGGTATCGGGACTATCCGGCCGGGAAAATGAGTACGGCGAAAGCAATACCCCGGGGATTGACATCGCAACTGCGGACCCCGGACCGGATGAACAACTCGCCCGGAAGCAAATGACTGGCCGGCTGAAGGATGGTATTGCCGCGCTGCCACCGGTCTACCGCACCGTGATCACCCTGTTCCACAATGAAGAAATGAGTTACGCCGAGATAATGGAGATTACCGGGTTGCCAGCAGGCACCATTAAAAGTTATCTCGCACGCGCAAGGAAAACATTACGGGAAAACCTTTTCCCTAACCAGTTAAAAAAAGAATGATGAAGAACGGTCACCCATCGGATGAAGACATCCAGTTGTTTGTAACCGACCCGCTCGCGGATGCCGCAACCAGTGATCACGTGGCATCCTGCAAAGCTTGCCAGGCAAGGGTTTCGGAGTACCGGTTACTTTTTTTTTCGCTGCAGGAATTACCCCCTGCGAAGTTCATGTTTGACCTGGAGGAACTGGTGATGGACCTGGTCATGGAACCCGCCCCTGCACGCGAACCGATGCCCGTGCCCTCCCATTCCTACCGGGAAATCCCCTCCTGGTTATGGTGGGCACCGGTTGGACTGGCAGGTATCGCCGGACCGGCAGCGCTCTTTGTCAGATACCGCGGTTTGTGGGCAGGCATCGTGTCGGCCGCCGGACCGCTGGTCATACCCATCGGGCTTACTGCCGCAGTAACCTGTACCGCACTTCTGGTCGCGGACATGCTGCGTCAATACCGGAAAAAAATGGAATTGCTGGAAAACAGCGGTATGCCTGCAACATCCTGATACTTTATCCGTCTCACCGAATAACAACGCAACTATCATGAAAAAAATCACCCTTTCATTCAGTCTTCTCCTTCTTTCCATTGCCGGGTTCTCCCAGGATCAATACGACGAACGCATGCATATGCAAAGCAAACACATCGAAATCGTGGCCATGATCGGCTGTTTCGTACTGGTTGTTTACTTCGTACTGGCACTGCTCAACCGGATCCTCGACCACCGGCTCAGGAACAAGGTAATCGACCGGCAGGTCACCGAAAACATGGCGCTGAACATACTTGGCACGCATGAACAGGACCAGCGTTTCATCAATGTAAAATGGTTTGCCATCCTGGCCGGGATTGGCATCGGACTGCTCGTCGTGAATTATACACAGCCTTACGGACTGCATTCGCTCGCGATCATGTTCCTGAGTATTGCAGCGTCATTCCTGGGTTACCACCTGTTCCTCACGGCACAACGCAAAAAGGCCTAGTCTTTCCAGCGCCACTGTCCTTCGAGTTCGAGTGGTTCCTTCAGGTTATTCTGGAGCAGGAAATCACGGGTTTCAGAATCCGTTTTTTTCTTTACGGGTAAATGATCCACTGTACCCAGCGCGTAGAGCATCATGGAGGTAAAGCGGACCGTATTTTTCAAACCCTGCGGGTAGTTCACCAGTGAGAACACGTCACAATCGGCATGGTAACAACCCGCAGGTCCATTGCCCTGGCCACGGCCACCACCACCACCGGCAGTGGGTACTCCCTGTAACATAAATGGCTGGTGATCGCTGTGCAGCCCGGCCCTGCTGGAAAATCCGTTGGTGAAACCGGTATCGATTTTCTGGATCTCGCGGCCGATTTGCTGGAACAGCGCACGGGCATTTGAATCGGTGGAAGAAAACGAACGGACATCACCGGTCATGTCAAAATTGAACATAAAGCGGAGATTATCTACGCTTTTATCTTTTATCGCCTCATGTACATATGCCTCCGAACCGAGCAGTCCCTGCTCCTCTCCCATGAACATTACGAATTCGATACTGCGTCTGGGTTTCAGTTTGAGCGCACTGAATGTACGGGCCATATCCAATACCGAGAATGATCCGATACCGTTGTCGATCGCACCCGTTGCCAGGTCCCAGCTGTCGAGGTGTCCGCCTACCACGATCTTTTCTTTCTTCAGGTTACTCCCTTCAAGCGTGGCAATCACATTCCTGGCGCGGATGGGACCGGAGAAATTGGTCATATTTATCCTGGCCTGCAGCGCGCCTGTTCTGAGTTGTTCCTTCAGCCGCATCCCGTCTTCCTTACCTATGCAGATGGCGGGTATGGGAATCAGTTTGCCGGTCACTGACGCTGTACCCGTCAGCAGCGTACCACCATCCACCGTGTTGATCACGATGATCCCGATGGCACCGTATTTTATAGCGATCGCCGTTTTTTCGGAACGGTGCAGCGAACGGCCGGTTGTACCCGGCAGTGTGCCCAGGTATACCAGCGCAATTTTATCCTTTGCCACACCGGGATGCGCGAGGTAATCACTGTCGAGCCCGTTGCCCAGGTCCACCACGGCGCCGGTAAGGTCTACCATTACCGGTGAATGGGCAAGTGATACGGATTTAACCGGCTGCAGTGCACCCGTGGTGCCCACGGAAAGATCAATGGTGCCACGGCTCCAGCTTTCCACTTCAAAAGGCTGGTAACGCACATTGCTGAACCCGTACGATTTCAGGAGGTTGTAGGTATATTCTTCTGCCTTGCGCCCATTGTCTGAACCGGTCAGCCGGTGACCGATGGTTTTTGTTGCCTCTTCCAGCGTGCTGTATGCTTTTGAATTTTGCTGCACTTCTTCACTGATCTTCCGGAACACAGGCTCCCATTGGTTTTGCGAAAAAAGTGTCAGGGAGGCCAGGGAAATGATACAGGTCAGCAGTGTTTTTCTCATGTGTGTCAGTTATGTTCCGAAAATACCAAAATCCCTGCAAAAAATTCCCACAAAAAGGGTATAGGCCATGATCGCCGGATAGACTACCTTGGTCATCTACTCCGCAAGCGATAACCATTCCTCCACCAGGTTAATCCATTTCCTCCGATTGTCTCCGGCCCTTTGCTGTACAGGTTTGTAACCTCATCCCTGTCGCCTGCCCGTGAACCCACGGGTGTGCGGCAATTCATTGAATAAAAATTGAACAATGCCATCATCGATACCGGCAACGCGGCGGGCACCGTTGTATTTTTTTACACAACAGCACCTTGTAATAACATGAACTGGTTAACAAGAAGACTCGGATGTTCGGGCCGCGGACGCTTACGCCTGCTCGAATCACTGCGTGGCCAGCTGGCACCTGCCGGTAACCATGAATCATTGCAGACCGGACTTGGTCACAGTGAACTCTGCCGGTTTGCGCAACAGTACAGGCTCCACGAAATCGCCACGGCCATACCCCATCGGGGGGATGTGGAGGACCTGATGGTGATAGCCTGGTTTGGTTCGGCCATCGCCGACCTGGGTTGTTATGATTCGGGTGAAAAAAGGGACCGGATCCTGCAGGAAGGTGCACTGTTTAACCTGGCCGTCGCCCTGTTTGACACAGTTATGGATGAAATGCCTGCACATCGTGACCAGCTTAAACTCTCGGTCAATATCCCGCTGATCCGTGGACGTTTGTGGAATCCGTTAAACCCCGATACGAGGCTGACCAGTCGCGACCCCGCAATCACCCATATCGCTGCGCTGTTTGACGCCCTGTTTGTTTCACTCGGATCAAGGGTGGAAGGCAATAGCCGCGGACGGGAATTGTCGGAGATCATCAGCCTTTTTTCCGCTATGTACAATGGCGGAAGCAATGGTGAGCGTGATCCCTTCAGGACAAAAGTTTTGCCGGTGCTGTTTCTCGGCCGGCTCAACTATTCATTCAGGAACTATGTGCTGATGGAGGATTTCTATTGCCAGCTGGGAAAATTTATCCAGCTGTATGACGACTGGCTGGATATGGCCAGGGACGCGCTGCAGGGTAAACCTAATTATTTCCTCAATCACTGGACCCACACAACCCTGCTCGATAAGCCACTTTTCTATCTCAGTTTCGGGGTACGGCTGCTGGGCGGTTCATTGTTTCACCGCCACACCACGCGTACCGTCACCCGTGCAATGAACGACGCAATTGAAGCTTCCCGTTTTGCCGACCCGCTGGCCTATCAACGTAACCTGTCCCTTTGCTCCAAATTCGTGCTCTCCTGAAACAATGGCTGGCAGCGGTGCGGATGGATTGGCGGAAGTTGTATCTTCCGTCAAACCTGCTGTATGTACAAACCAACAATCCTGCTCGCCTTATTCGCCATCGCCTGCAACAACAAACCATCCGGACCGGCAGTGGCTGAAGTAAAAACAGGCAACCGCTTGCCGCTGGAAGGGACCTGGCAACTGATCGATGGCACCCTGATTGAAAAAGGCGATACCACCGTGACGGATTATACCCGCAGGCAGTCATTTATCAAAATTATAAACGCTACCCATTTTGCCTTCCAGCACCATGACCTCAGCAAGGGGCGCGACTCCGCCTCCTTTGGTGCCGGCGCAGGTACCTACCAGCTCGCTGGTGACCAGTATACCGAACATCTTGAGTACTGCAGCGACCGGCAATGGGAAGGCAATGATTTCTCTTTCACCATCACCATCAGTAACGATACACTGGTGCAGCGGGGTATTGAAAAAATAGAATCCGCCGGTGTTGATCGCCTGAATATCGAAAGGTATGTCCGTTATAAAAAATGATGGGCGCCGGAAAGCGCGCCCAGTGCGGGATACAGCCCGAAGCAAATTTCGGTAATTAACGAGTGTTCGTTTTTTATTGCGTGCTGTTCCGGTCATATAAAAAGATTAACAGTTTCACCACTTGGTTCCCAACTGTTTCTTTTATTACTTTTGGTCCCGGAATGAAGAAAAGCCTTCTCATAGTTTTTATCAGTATCCTGCTATTGAAGCTGGGCATGCCGCTCCCTGCGGTTGCGTCTGCTGCGTCCGGCCAGGCTGCTGTGACCATGCAGAATCCATTGTTCCGGCATGCCCCGGCTGCCGGGCACCAGGCCCCTGTATTGGATAAAGGATTTCTTCAGGTTGGAGAGCCATTCATTATGGATGATGCCGAAGATGAAGATGCCAATACCATCTTCCTTCGCCGCTTTACCCTCATTAACCGCGAATGGTCCTTATTCGACATGGCCGATGCCGTCGAATCCCCGGTCAACCGCACCAAAGCCGCGCCATCTTTCTTTGGCCGGATCAGCTACAGGTATTTAGTTCAGGGCGTCCTCCGCGTCTGACAGTTTCCCCCTGCCCCTGCGGCAAATAACGTGAACCATCTGTTCGCGTAAAACCCGTGTACCTGTCTGAACCGGCAACCAGGCCGGCACCGGCACATGGCTATAAGCCACCCAACCCCGTTACATTTCATTTCATATATCATGAAACAATTACTGATTATCACCACGCTCGCGGCAGCCATTGGTACAACCAGCTGCAAACACAAAGAAGAACAGAAAGAAGAAGCCGGCAAATATGCCGTAACCAGTCCCATGGTCATGGATACCTCCTTCAACAAGGAGTATGTTTCCCAGATCCGCTCCGTCCGTAATATTGAAATCCGCTCACAGGAAAAAGGGTTCCTGCAGGACATCTATGTGGATGAGGGACAGCAGGTAAAAGCGGGCCAGGTCCTGTTCCGCATCATGCCCCGTATTTATGAAGCCGAACTCCTGAAAGCACAGGCAGAGGTAAAGGCAGCCAGCATTGAACTCCAGAATACAAAGGCACTGGTGGAAAAAAATGTGGTTTCGAAAAATGAACAGGCCATGGCGGAAGCCAAACTGGAGAGCGCCCAGGCAGAAGCTGCACTGGCAAAACTCCACCTTTCCTTCACCGAGATCCGCGCACCATTTGATGGTACGATCGACCGCCTTCCGAAAAAACTCGGCAGCCTCATCGATGAAGGCGAACTGCTGACCAGCCTGTCCGACAACAGCCAGGTCTATGCCTACTTCAACGTATCCGAACCGGAATATATCGAGTACCAGACCAATTCAAAAGGCAGGGCCGATTCAAAAGTCAGCCTCCTGCTCGCCAATAATACCCTGCTGCCGTACAAGGGCCAGGTAGAAGTGATCGAAAGCGAATTCGACAGCGAGACGGGTAATATCGCCTTCCGCGCACGTTTCCCGAACACCGACAAACTCCTGAAGAATGGGGAAACCGGTAAGGTCAAAATGCTGGTACCGGTGAAGGGTGCATTACTGATTCCACAAAAAGCCACTTACGAAATACAGGAAAAGAAATACGTGTTTGTGGTGGACAAGGACAACACCGTCCGGTCAAGGGAAATCACGGTGACGGGTGAAATACCGGACCTCTACGTGGTGGCTTCGGGTATCAGCAGCACCGACCGGATCCTGCTGGAAGGCGTGCAGAAAGTAAAAGATGATGAAAAAATCAGCATCGATTACAAGGAACCGGCAAATGTGGTGGCCAGCCTGCGACTGAAAGCCGAATAGTTTTTAATCCCTGAAACTCTACAAAAATGTTTAACCGTTTTATACACAGACCGGTACTGTCTATCGTCATATCCCTGATCATCGTGTTCCTGGGATTACTGTCGATGATGAAACTGCCGGTAACACAGTTCCCTTCCATTTCACCACCCAAGGTAAACGTGGTGGCAGAATATCCCGGGGCCAATAACGAACTCATGATCAAATCCGTGATCATCCCGCTGGAGCGGGCGATCAACGGTGTGCCGGGTATGAAATACATGGCTTCCGATGCGGGTAACGATGGTGAAGCCACCATCCAGATTGTATTTAACCTGGGTACTGACCCCAACCAGGCATCACTCAATGTGCAGAACCGCGTGGCTTCGGTGGTCAACAAGCTCCCGCCGCTGGTGGTACGCGAGGGTGTGAAGATCAGCCGGGAAGAATCAAACATGCTGATGTATGTCAACCTCTACAGCACCGATCCCAAGGCCGACCAGAAATTCCTGTTCAACTTCGCCGATATCAATGTGCTGTCCGAACTGCGCCGGGTGGATGGTGTGGGTTTCGCCGATATCCTGGGCAACCGCGAATATGCCATGCGGATCTGGCTCAAACCTGACCGCATGCTGGCTTACAAAATCTCCACGGAAGAAGTAATGAAGGCATTGTCGGACCAGAGTCTCGAAGCCTCCCCGGGAAAAACCGGCGAAAGCTCCGGCAAACGGTCGCAGTCCTTCGAATATGTACTGAAATACTCCGGTCGTTTTACCACTAAGGAACAATACGAAAATGTAGCGCTCCGCGCCAGTGCAAACGGTGAAATCCTGCGGCTGAAGGATGTGGCGGAAGTGGAATTCGGCAGTTCGATGTATGATATCTATTCCAACCTCAATGGCAAACCCTCGGCGGCCATCACGCTCAAACAATCCTATGGCAGTAATGCCAGCCAGGTCATAAAGGATGTCAAGGCCAAACTTGCCGAAATCAAGTCCACTACATTCCCGAAGGGCATGGATTACGAAATCAGTTACGATGTATCCAAGTTCCTCGATGCCTCGATTGAGAAGGTGATACATACCCTCGTGGAAGCATTTATCCTCGTCGGACTGGTGGTATTCCTGTTCCTGGGCGACTGGCGATCGACGGTCATTCCCGCGATTGCGGTACCGGTGTCGCTGGTGGGTACATTCATGTTTATGCAACTCTTTGGCATCACACTTAACCTGATCACACTCTTCGCACTTGTGCTGGCAATCGGGATCGTGGTGGATGATGCAATCGTGGTGATCGAGGCAGTACATGCCAAGATGGAGAAGGAAGGCCTCTCGCCCTTACGAGCCACGGAGGCAGCGATGAAAGAAATCAGCGGCGCCATTATCGCGATCACATTTGTAATGGCATCGGTATTTATACCGGTTGCATTTATGTCGGGCCCCGTCGGGATTTTCTACCGGCAGTTTTCCATTACCATGGCAACGGCCATCGTGCTTTCCGGTCTGGTTGCCCTGACGCTCACACCTGCACTCTGCGCGATGATGCTGAAGAATAACCATGGCAAACGGAAGAAGACGATCCTCAACCGCGGGCTCGATGGATTCAATAACTGGTTCGGCCGCCTCACAGGCAGCTACCAGAAAATCCTGGGAAAAATCGTGAATAAACGCGCGATCACACTGGCGATGCTGCTGGCATTCTGCGCAGGGATCTTTTTTGTAAACCAAGGCCTGCCGTCCGGGTTCATCCCCAACGAGGACCAGGGAATGTTTTATGCGGTCATCCAGACACCACCGGGATCCTCGCTCGAACGGACCAACGAGATCGCCGAACGGCTGCAGAAGATTGCCGAGACGGTGGATGGTGTGCAATCGGTATCGGCACTGGCGGGTTACGAAATCCTGACAGAAGGCACCGGGTCCAACTCGGGTACCTGCCTTATCAACCTGAAAGGATGGGATGAACGCAAACACTCAGCGCAGGAGATCATCAGCGAGCTGGAAGAAAAATCAAAAGATATCACCGGTGCAACAATCGAGTTTTTCGGGCCACCGGCCGTGCCGGGGTATGGGGCTGCGGGCGGGTTTGAATTGCGCCTGCTCGACAAAACGGGCTCGGGTGATTATAAGGCGATGGAAAAAGTAAACAATGAATTTGTGGCGGCCCTTGAAAAACGAAAGGAGCTGACATCAGTATTCAGTTTTTACAGTGCCAGCTTCCCGCAATACATGCTGAAGGTCGATAATGATATCGCCCAGCAGAAAGGGGTGAGCATCGACAATGCGATGAGTACCATGTCAACACTCGTGGGCAGCAACTATGAGATCAGCTTTATCAAATTCGGCCGCCAGTACAAGGTGATCGTGCAGGCGGGTGCGGAATATCGCGCGCTGCCGGAAGATATCCTGAAACTATATGTGAAGAATGACAAGGATGAAATGGTGCCGTTCTCCGCATTCATGAAAATGGAGAAAGTGTATGGCCTGTCGGAAATCACCAGGCACAATATGGCCACCGCTTCCGAGATCAGCGGCAGTGCCGCACCGGGTTTCTCCAGCGGGGAAGCAATCAATGTAATCAACGAAGTGGCGGCAAAGGAATTGCCAAGAGGCTACAGCATCGACTGGGCGGGGATTTCGAAAGACGAAACCGCACGGGGAAATGAAGCACTTTATATCTTCCTGATCTGTATCGGGTTTGTATACCTCGTGTTGTCGGCCCAGTATGAAAGTTTCATCCTGCCCTTCATCGTCATCCTTTCCCTTGCAGCGGGTATGTTTGGCGCCTTGTTCCTGCTGAGGTTGCTTGGACTGCAGAATGATATCTATGCGCAGGTGGCACTGGTGATGCTGGTGGGCCTGCTTGGGAAAAATGCCGTGCTGATCGTGGAGTTTGCCGTGCAGCGGCATCGTGCCGGGTCGACCGTATTCCAGGCGGCAATGGAAGCAGCAGAAGTAAGGTTCCGTCCGATCCTGATGACTTCATTTGCCTTCCTCGCGGGTTTGATACCACTGGTGGTGGCCAACGGACCGGGAAAGATCGGCAACCGGACCATCGGTACCGCCTCGGCCGGCGGGATGCTGCTCGGTACGGTGTTCGGGGTGATCCTCATTCCCGGGCTCTATTACATTTTCGCAAAAATATCCGAGCGCAGGAAACTCGTCAGCGAGGAAGAAGAAAATCCATTAACTGAAGAAATCGAACACAATGTTTAAGACTATCAGAATATTTATAGGGGCTTTTGCCGCCACTGCACTGCTGCTGGGCAGTTGCAAGGTACCGGCCATTGTAGCCACACCCGACCAGAAGGCAATGCCATCAACGTTCGGGTCCGACCCGGATACCACCCATGTTGCTGCCACCCAATGGCGGCAGTTGTTTACCGATCCCTACCTGGTGATGCTGATTGACACGGCACTGAAGAACAACCAGGAATTGCTGACCACCCTGCAGGAAATCGAGATCGCAAAAAACGATACCCGTGTACGTCGTGCGCAGATCCTGCCCAATGCCGCGATCGTTGCGGGGGCCGGAGTGGAAAAGGTTGGCCGGTATACCAGCCAGGGTGCCGGTGATGCCACTACGGAAATCAAACCCGGAAAGGAAATGCCCGATCCCCTGCCCGATTTTATGATCGGGGTGGTGGGCAACTGGGAAGCCGATATCTGGAACAAGCTGCATACGGCAAACAAGGCAGCGGTATCCCGCTACCTTGCAACGGTGGAGGGAACCAATTTTGTGAAGTCCAACCTCGTGGCAGAAGTGGCCAATTCCTATTTTGAACTGGTGGCACTGGATCACCAGCTGGCCATTGTGAAAAAGAATATCGGGATCCAGGAGAATGCGCTCGAGATTGTGAAGATCCAGAAAGATGCCGCGAGGGCGACGGAGCTGGGTGTGAAAAAATTTGAAGCCGAGGTGTTCCGCACCAGGAGCCTCGAGTTTGATATCCACCAGCAGATCACGGTAACGGAAAACAGGATCAACTTCCTGCTGGCCCGTTACCCGCAGGCCGTTACCCGTGACACAACCGAGTTTATGACCGACCTGCCCACGATGGTGAAATCGGGCATTCCTTCGCAGCTGCTGGAGAACCGACCTGATATCAGGCAGGCGGAACTCGAACTGGAAGCAGCGAAGCTCGATGTGAAAGTGGCAAGGGCTGAGTTTTATCCCTCCCTTGGAATCCGCGCGGGAGTGGGCTTCCAGGCTTTCAAACCCGCGTACCTGTTCAGGACGCCTGAATCCCTGTTGTACTCCCTTGCAGGGGAACTGGCACAACCGCTCATCAACCGGACAGCGATCAGGGCGGAATTCAGTTCGGCCAGTGCCCGGCAATTGCAGGCTTTGTACAATTACCAGAAGACGGTGCTCAATGCCTATTTCGAAGTGGCCAACGAACTATCGGGAATCGACAACCTGGGTAAGGACTATGACCTGAAACTACAGCAGGTGGCGGCACTCAACAAATCGATTGAGGTTTCGCTTGATCTTTTCAAATACGCGCGTGCGGATTATTTTGAAGTGCTGATGACACAACGGGATGTGCTGGAAGCCAAGCTGGAACTGGTAGAAACGCGTCAACAGCAATTCAATGCGATAGTGAATGTATACCGCGGTTTGGGCGGTGGATGGCAATAGCAGACGACAGGCTTTTACGGACGGTTAACTGCGGCAGGACTGCCTGATCAACAATCAGCAGTCCTGCCTTTTTTATTATTTTTTTTCAAAATATCCGGCCACCCATTTTTCCAGGTCTTCCATCCTTGTCTGGTTTGCCGCCACCCATGCGCGGTTGACGGGATCACCTGACGGGTAGGTGATCATATGGATCCAGGTCTCAAAATGTTCGGATGACTTCAGCGCAACAAAAAACGGCGCATAAAATTCCCAGCCGAAACCGGTTTCGTTTTTCCCGTCGGCGAGTGCACTGATCATTGTCTGCAGCGTCCGGCTGAGACGGCTTTGTTTTGTTTCGTCTTTCAGTTTGTCATCCATATTCGCAGCAGCACCCAGGCCCACGATCATTTCTGCCATATGGAAATCATTGGGTTCTTTCTTTTTGCCATCGGAGGGCATTACCAGGTTGATATTGATGGATTGTGTCTTTTCATCCCTGGTCACATTCATGGATAATTTTTTTTCCAGGTCAGCATACGCTGCCTGTGCCCGGTTACCTTCCGATTCCAGGGTCAGGAAAAACAGGGCCCCCATGACTGAATACACCTGGTTTTTCTGGACCAGCTGGCGCAACACATTGTGGGACGTGGTATGGAAGGGGTTCAGTAAAATAGAACTGCACATTTCATCGTATGCTTTTCCCCCTTCACCCATATTGTACAGGGTGATGCCTTTATTAAAATGCAGCAAAGCAAGACCCGGGAATTTTTTTATACCCTCATCATATACATCCAGTGCTTTTTTGGGCTGCTTCAGCATATCAAAATTATTCCCGTAAGAACAATAGGCCATGCCATTATCGGAGGCATCGGGAAACTGCTTCAGCATTTTTTTGATGATGCTGTTGCTTTCTTCCAGTTTTCCCAGTGAGGAGAGACTGAATGCTTTTTCGTAGTAGCCAAAATAATAATCCGGGTTGAGCTGGATGGCGGAATCGTATTTGACGATCGCTTCGTTAAAGCGGCCTTCGTCGTGCAACCGGATCCCGGCACGCACAAGGTCATTTTCAGGCTGGGCAAAAAGGTTGGGACATACGGCCAGGCTGATAGCCAGGCAGGCAAGGATTCGTTTCATGGTGAGGTTATGGTGGTTGAGTAATCAGGATTCGTCCCATCAATATAGGAAAAAAAATTACAGGTCACCCACTCCCTCCGGCTTTCAGAGAATCTTTAACTTCTCCTCTTCGATGTCTACCTGTCTCAGGTGTTTACGTATTACATCTTCATCCACCTGCTGGTAGTCATGGTTTTTTGCGATCAGCCATTTACGTTGGGATTCGAGTACATCGAGGTAAATTTTCTTGGCTTCAGCTGCCATCGGTCGCGCGGTGTCTTCATCCGAAAGCTTCTCCCAGCGAGCCTGGAGGTCAGCAAGTACGGGATACCTGAGCGACTGTCCGGAATAATTTTCCCTCATGTACTGCAGGGAATGCTGTGCAAGCCCACGGCGGATTTTGAAGTCCAGTTCCTCTTCCGGTTTGTAGTCATCATATTCCGGCAGCCGGATCCGTTTGATCAGGTATGGGAGGGTGAGCCCCTGTACCAATAGTGTAACCAGGATGACGATAAAGGTGATAAACAGGATCAGGTTCCGCTGCGGAAAAGGCGAACCATCCCCGAGTGTTTCGGGTATGGACAAGGCCGCTGCGAGTGAGACCACACCGCGCATGCCGGTCCAGCCGAGCACAAACGGCACCTTTGCACCAGGATTCCGCGTATCGGCTACCTTGATAAAATTCCTTGCGATCAGGGTGGTGACCACGGCACCATATGCAGAGATAATCCGTGTCACGATCAGCACAGCCGTGATCAGCAATCCGTAACCAATGGCGGTGGAAAGTTTTACGTTCTCGAGGCCCGATGTGATTTCGGGCAGGTCAAGCCCGATCAGCATAAACACTACCCCATTGAGTACAAACACCAGGCTCTGCCATACGTTCACAGTCTGCAGGCGCGCTGTACTGTTCAGGAAAATATGACGCCGGTTGGAAAGGAAGAGACCACCGGCAACTACCGACAGGATGCCGGAAGCATGCACTTCTTCCGCAAGGATATACATCGCGTAGGGGGCGATGATGGTAAATACAATGTCCATGTTGACATCAGTGGGCAGGAGCCGGTGCGCTTTCATGAAAATCCAGGCGACTGCCAGTCCGATCCCGACCCCGCCAATGAGCATCCATCCAAAGCTGAGGGTGGCATCGGTCCACAGGAATTGCCCGGTGGAGATAGCGATCAGGGCGAAGCGGAATATGATCAGGGACGACGCATCATTGAGCAGGCTCTCCCCCTCGAGGATGGACGACATGCGTTTGGGCACATTCACAAACTTCAGGATTGCACCCGCGCTGACCGCATCGGGCGGGGATACGATACCGCCAAGCAGGAAACCAAGTGCCAGTGAAAATCCGGGGATATACTGGTTAGCCACCCAGGCCACGGTGAGGGCCGTGAGGAAGACCACCACGAACGCGAAGCTCCCGATGATCCGCCGCCATTTCCATAATTCCTTCCAGGAAATGGTCCACGCCGCCTCGTACAGGAGCGGCGGCAGGAAGATGACAAAAATAAGTTCGGGGTTGATACGAACTTTCGGGATGCCAGGGATAAAGCTGATCAGCAGCCCCGCAATAACCAGCAGCACCGGATAGGCAACTTTCAGCTTGTTCGCCAGCATCACCAGCAGTACGATCACCAGTAAAAGAATGAGGTAAAGCGGGAAATGTTCAATCATAAAGCATATTACAACATTTCACCGATTTACCTCATCCTGAGCGTTGGCTTAACGGGATCAGAGACCAAACTTGCTGGTGATTCCACCCAGCAACCCGCCTTCATCCCCTTCTTTTTTGTCCGCCGGATTGGCCGCACCACCCGTACCCAGGAGGCTGTCGATCTGGCCACCCATCGCGGGGAATTTGTCCTTTACAAAAGTGGCGACCACCCCAAGTACCTGCTGCGCTTTGTCGGCCGGAATGCCTGTTTTCTCAATGATTTGTTTTACGACGTCCTGCATGGCTTAAGTTTCGGGATAAGCGGGAAAAACCATGCCACCTCTTTTCTACGAAGATCGTCGTACCACTCATCCCTGGTTTCACATTTCTTAACAATTTGGTTTTCCCTCCGGGAAATTGTTGTGCCTGCGGGAATGCGCCCGACCCGGATCCGCTACCATTGCGGATTTGCAGATAATGGTTAAAACACCGGCAATCCACCGCCGCCCGGTGGTGCATTTCCGGTACTTACCTCCCGTACCGAATTGTCTTTTCGCTGCCTCCCGGCGGTTCTAATTTGGATGAAAATTATGAACCCTAAAACGATTAAACCATGAAACAACTCATCGCCCTTTTATTCCTCGTTGCCACGCTCCCAGCCCTGGCAGCCGATTCGATCGACAACAAAACAATGGAAAAATTCAGGGAAAATTTCCCGCATGCGCGGAAAGTAAAATGGTATGCGGAAGGTGACCGGACCGCTGTGCATTTTGAATCCGGTTCCGTCATCACCAATATCTGGTACAACGCCGAAGGTGAAGTAATAAAGACCCGGCGTTATTACGGGGAGCAGGATCTCGCGCCTTACCTGAAAGTCAAACTTTCCCAGAAATACCCCGGCAAAAAAATCCATGGGGTAACCGAATTGAGTAACGCCAACGAATTATTTTATGTGGTGACGCTGGAAGATGCAAACTCATGGACCCAGGTACGGTGTGAGACGAATGGTGATATGACACGGATCCAGAAACTGAAGAAAAGCTGATCAAGGTATAGCCCATGAGCCGATGCCCCCCGACCGCTGGTCGGGGGGCATCGGTATTTATCGGCAATGGCTGGCAGATAACATCTTCTCCCTAACTTTAAGGAGCACCTTCCCATCGCCTGATTTAAACAACCTTCCTATATGTCACTACACCTGCCTGCCGGGTCGATCGGTCCCAACGATCCAGCCTACGACTACTGGAACAACCGTTCTGTCAATCTCCAGTTTATCAGCAAACCCGGACTGATCATCCCGGTCCGGACGGATGCAGAATTACTGGACACAATCCAGTGGGCGGTCAACCAGCAATCCTATTTTGTGATTCGCGGTGGTGGCCATTGTCTCGAAGACTTCGTAGGCAATCCGGAAGTACAGGTGATCATTGACATTTCGCAACTCAAGGGCATCCGGTATGATCCGGAACGGAAAGCCATTGAGGTGCGCGCGGGAAATACACTGGGCGAAGTTCAATCCTTCCTGGCTGACCAATGGAATGTACTGCTCCCCGCGGGTGAACATCCTGATATCGGTATCGGCGGACATATCCAGGGTGGCGCTTTTGGTTTCCTTTGCCGGGAACACGGACTGGGTGCCGATTACCTTTATGCGGTTGAAGTCATACATATCGACCGCAACGGGAAGACCGTTACAAGCACTGCCACCCGTGATGCGGATGACCCGAACCGCGAACTCTGGTGGGCATTTACCGGTGGTGGCGCGGGCAACTTCGGCACAGTAACCCGCTTCTGGTTCCGCGATCCGGCCTGCACCGTTGATGACCCCGCCCGGATGCTTCCCCAGATTCCTGAGTTTATTGAAACGATCGAACTGGAGTGGTTATGGCCTTCGTTGAATGAAGACAACTTCAGACAATTACTCTCAGTTTTCGGGAATTGGTGCAGGGACCATTCAGTCGCCGGCACAACGGGTGCTTCCGTATTTGCCACCCTGCATATTTTTAGCGAAGCTGTGGGCAAAATCCAGTTGAAAGGATTGCTTACGGACCCCAAAGGTGAACCGGCACTGGACCTGCTGCTGGCACTGTTTGATGCCATACCCGTTACTTTTACACGGTCCCGTAACAAGCTACCCTGGCTCCGGTTCACGCTGAACCCATTCCCGGATATATTCACCGATGCACGTGCGGCATTCAGGGGTAAGGATGCGTTTCTCGAACAACCATGGTCCGAAACGCAGCTCGGCACCATCTATGAACAGATGACACGCAAGGGGCTGCCCGGTGGTTTCATCGGCATGGCAAGTTATGGCGGGAAAGTAAATACCGTGGAACCCGCGGCCACAGCATCGGTACAACGAAAGGCCATCATGACCACGGCGTGTGCAGTGGGCTGGATGGATCCGGCTGACCGCGACGAGTCATACCGATGGGTCAGGGGTTGTTATGCTGAACTCTACAAAATGACGGGCGGGGCCCCTGTACCCAATGGCCGTACCGGCGGATGTATTATCGCACACCCGGACAGGGAACTGGCAGACCCGGACCTCAACCGGTCAGGCGTACCCTGGTATGAATTTTATTACCAGTCAAATTACAAACGGCTACAGGCCGTAAAAGCAGAATGGGATCCGCTGGATATCTATCACCATTCGCTGTCGGTGCAGCTACCTGGCAGTATTGATCAGTAACCGATGCGGATGCCATACATGCCAAACGTACCCAGTCCGTTGAAATGACGGAGGACGGCCCATATAATAAATACCTGCACCAGGAACAGGAGGGCAAAATACAGGATGCCACTGAACACACTCCCCGCTACAGCGGTAGCTCCATTTCGTTTCTGGAAATCAAGATGGGCGTAGGCGATATAAGCTATCACCAGCACGAGGTAAATAAGGTTATCCTTGAAATCAAATGAATGACGGAAAGCCAGCATCACCGCTGCATCGATGATATAGGAAAACAGGTTGATGATCAGGTAGGCCGATGTAACCATCATTGAAAACACGGTGAACTCCGCATACAGCAGTTTATTCCGCTTCGCAGCGAGCAGCCAGAACACCAATGCCGTCAGCGGCACAAACGCGAGCATCAGCGCCTTGCCGTAAACATTAAACATCCTGCCGTATTCATTATTGGAATGGAAAAGCTTTTCCGCGAGTTCCAGCTGGTAATGCTCGAAAAAAAGGCTGATGGCAAGCATCAGCAGGAAAAAAGTAAAAGGGTTGAAATATTTTTTCCTTTTCCGCTCCACAATGAATTCATAACTCAGCTTTCCCGGATACAGCAACAGGTTCCAGCCAAAGGACAGGAAACTTTTATCGGCATGCGTGAACGCATGGAACACTTCTTCGAGGATATGTTTGAATGAGAAACGGGGGACATTGAATTTCTGTCCACAGTTATTACAGAATTTGCCATTGAAGTCCGCTCCACAATTGCGGCAGGTATGTTCCATATCAGTAGGTTGCGCGACGAAGTTACGGGTTAGCGACCTGACTTGATAAAATCAACCACTGCATCAATGGCCTGCTGTGCCCGCGGATGTGCCGCAGACCACAGCCCTCCGAGATGGCCTTCCCCGGGAAGTTCCACCAGCTTCACTTTCACCGCAGCGGACTTCAGTTTTTCTTCCAGCATCAGCCCATGCGGCTTCAATTCGTCTTTCTCACAGGTCACCACCAGGCTCTCCGGGAATACCCGGAAATCAGTGGCAGTGATGGGGGAAACAACTGAGTCGTTTGCCGGTTTGCCGCCAAGATACATCTGTGTGACCATGCCATACAATCCTTCGCCGGGTGTACGGAGGTCAACAGCGGGATTTATAAATACGGCCTTCCGGAACGGCACCTTACCGTTTGTCTTCACCAGTAATGAAGCTGCGAGTAGTCCCCCACCGCTGTCACCCAGCAACACAATTTTATCAGGATCGGCTCCCCATGATCCTGCATTTTTCCTGATCCACCCAAGTACCACGATGCAATCATCCAGACCTGCGGGATAGGATGATTCCGGTGGCCTCCGATAATGGATCGCCACCACCACCGCACCGGTCCGGGATGCCAGCAGCCGCGAAATATTATCATGCGTGTCCAGGTCGCCGGCTATCAGCGCACCGCCATGGATATTGTAGATAAGCTGGAGCGACTTCCCTTTTTGCGGGATATAAATCCGCACAGGTATAGAATCCACCCCATTGTACACTTTGGTATTGATGATTTTATTCACTTCCACCGGCTGCACATTCAATTGCCTGATTTCACCAGCTATTGCCTGACGGACCTGGTCGGCGGTGGGTGGTCCGCCCTGTGCAATCAGGGTTCCGGAAAAGAGAAGCGCGAGGCAGGAAAAAAAATAGCTCATATCGTATAACATGTTTCCATCCCAAATTAACAAAAACCTTAAAACGTCCCCCTCCCATTTTCAGGTTACGTGCAGCGCCCCATCCGGGTTTTCCATGAGAGTGATACACCCGTGCTGCGAATGGCATCCGGATTGCATACTTCCCGGAACGAACACATAATTCCAGATGAAACTTACATCCCGACCCTCACGTAAACTGTATCCATACCAGCAGCGAGATGCTGAACAACTCCTGGCGAGGCTCGCCAATAAAACCGGTTATCGCCTGTTGTACCAATTACCCACTGGCGCGGGCAAAACCGTGATATTTGGTGAACTGGTCCGGCATTTTCTGGGCAGCAATACCGGGCAGGCTTTGGTGCTTACCCACCGGACCGAACTCTGCAGGCAGACATCACTGGTACTGAAAAATGCGGGTGTGTCGAATAAAATTGTCTGCAGCGACACCGATAAAATCAGGCAATCGTATTACCGTTGTTTTGTGGCGATGGTTGAAACATTAAAAAACCGGATCGATGAGGGCCTGTTCGACCCGGCGAAAATCCGTTTTGTTATCATTGACGAAGCGCATCAGAATGTGTTCAACAAACTGCTTGATCATTTCCCGCAGGCAAATATTATCGGGGTTACCGCCACGCCCCTCAGTTCTGATATCAACCAGCCCCTCCATCACACCTATAATGAATTGTACACGGGCGAATCCATTTCATCACTGGTAAAGGATGGCTATCTTGCCAGTCCGTCCACCACCCGTTACGATGTGGAACTGCATAACCTGCAGCAGGGCACCGGCGGCGATTTCACCACCAGCAGTTCCGATGAGTTATACAGCAGCGAAGACATGTTAAACCTACTGCTCAATGCCTACCGCAACGTAGCAAAGGGCCGTAAAACCCTGATTTTTAACAATGGCATTTTTACATCAAGGAATGTCTGCGAATATTTCTCCAAGGCGGGTTACGCCGTGCGCCATCTCGATAATAACTGCACAGCAGAAGAACGGCAGGAAATTGTGGAATGGTTCCGCAAAACCCCGGATGGCATACTTAGTTCGGTGTCGATCCTGACTACGGGCTTTGACGAACCAACCGTGCGGAACATAATTATTTATCGCGCTACCACCTCCCTGACACTTTACCACCAGATGATCGGAAGAGGGTCGCGGCGGCTGGCAAATAAAAAACGGTTTAATATCATCGACCTCGGAGGCAATGTAGAACGATTCGGGGCATGGGATGCCGGGATCGACTGGCAGGGAATTTTTGCTAACCCTGACCAGTACCTTGCATCCGTTTATGGCGATCTCGGCAACACTGCCCCGGCGATCCAGGTGGAAGTCCGGTCCAACTTTCCGAATACCAGCGAATTTTCTTTTGACATGCAGACCGCCTGCCAGCAGGCCGCATCGGATGGCCAGAAACTGAAAGTGGCACTGAACGATTCGATCCGGCAGCATGCCCTGATGTGTATAGAAAATGCAGGGAGCATACCGGAAGCGCTCGCACTCTCCGCACACCTGGT
>SEAD01000247.1 GCA_004173355.1 Chitinophagaceae bacterium
GGATCCAGTTGAAAGACCTCCGCGCCATTCCGTTTGCCGGCTCCTGGAGCCAGCTCAAACAGAATGTAACCGGGTTCTATGGTGTTGGTACGGCGCTGAAAAAGGCTGATGCAGAAGGCAAACTCCCGAGGTTGCAGCAGTTTTACAAGGAATCCCTGTTCTTCAGGACGCTCATGGATAACTGCGAGATGGCGATGATGAAATCGTTTTTCCCGCTGACAGCCTACCTCAGTAAGCATAAGAATTTCGGGGAAATATGGCATATGATTTTTGACGAGTATAACCTCACGAAGGAATACCTCGCCAAACTGACCGGGCATTCCGAGTTGATGGCAAGTTACCCTGTTGAGCAGTTGTCGATCCAGATGCGCGAGCGGATCGTGTTACCGCTTCTCACCATCCAGCAGTATGCCTTGACGAAGATCCGGGAGCTTGACGAGCAACTGGTACAGGCACCCATAAAAGAGGTGTATGAGAAACTGGTCATGCGTTGCTCATTCGGGATTATCAATGCGGGGAGGAATTCGGCGTAGTTGTGTTGAACAGCGCGGACATAAACAGTTTCCCCGGCTCCGCCGGACGGCCACGGAAGGCTGGGTATTGTTAGTTCTCGCTGGCCGCCCGCCTAATGCCGGGTAAATCTGTTTATTGCCCGCTGGCTCCATAGTCGCCCAGTAATTCAACTCCCCCATTCAAAATCCCTCACTCACCTATAAAAACTTCTGCGGCACCACTTTTTAGTGGTGCTTTTTTTTGGGTGTCTGTGAACAGCAGAAGCAGTGGACAACCGGGATTATCCCGGGCCTTGGCGGGAAGGCAGCAGAAAACAACTAAATAAAAACAGAATGAGCCTTGCCGGCACAGCCCGGATAACCCGGTTGCCCCTGCGCTCTCCACCCCCCCTCAAAAAAAGCTACAAAAAAAGGGCGCCCCAGAAGAGGCACCCCGTAACTATTAGCACATCGAAAATCAAAAAGAGTAGACCGCAGCAACGAGGAAGTTCCCCATCGACTTGGTGCCAGCTCCATTCTTGTCAATAAAGATGTTTTCACTTCCATTGTCGAAGCGCACTTCAGGAATGAAGGTAAATCCGCCTTTCTTGAACTGTGCTGATAAGGTGGTCGCGAAAATGCTGCCGCCTGTGGAAGCACCGCTGTAAACTTTTAACTGGTTGTCGTCGTTGAAGTATTCACCACGAAGTGTGAGACCAAACCAGGGTTTGGGATCGAGGTTCAGGTAGAGCGCCGCACCATACCAGCCTTCGCCGTCCAGGTTTTTAGCACCATCCCATGATTTAACACTGGCATAGGTACCATTGAATCCTACACTGAACATGTCACTTACTTTGGCGGTGACTACCGCGTCGATCTGTGCCGATTTAGAGGAATCCGGGGCTTGTCCTGCGACAAAATTCACATAGGCACTTACTTTTTCAAATGCTACTGAATACTGTGCGAGGAAAAACTTCTTATTGATCTGGTCAGATGGCGGGATGCGGTAATCGGTCGCGTTGGCGATACCGAGCATCAATCCGCTCTTGCCCTTGGTGAACTGTGCCTTGAAACCAGTGTGGCTGAATGGTCCGTTGGTGAACATGTACGACATGCTGTAGTTCCTGTTCAACTGCGGATCCAGTACTTCATAACCGACGTGTGTACCCCAGGTACCTAAAGTGAACGTCACAAAATCAGCCGGTGAGTAGCTCACATAGAGCTGCTTGATTGCCTGTGTGATTCCATCGTCGGTATAAGAGAAGTCCCTTGCACGCGGACCAAATCCAAGATCAGCTACCGCACTTACCTTTTCACCCGTGTGGGCAAACTTCACACTGGCCATGCCAAGTGCGAAGGAATTGTGGGTCTGGGTGAAACTGGTAAATGTATTCGAGGCAGTTTTTGCGAAGTCATATTTGTAGTAACCATCAACTGAACCTGAGATAGTTAATGCGGGTGCAGGTTCCGCTGCGGTTGAGTCCTGTGCAGATGCAGTGTTGCTGAGAGCGAAGATCAGGGCAGGCGCTGCCAGGGCAGCTACGAGATTTTTTCGTAACATTGTATTACATTTTAGATGTTAAGGAAAGGGCACAGCAGGTGTAACTTTTGCGAGAAGTCACGCCGGCATTATGTGCCTTTTTCTATTTGATTAATGGTGTAGTCAGCAGTAGCTTGGGTATATGATTACTTGACAGGCTGTTCTTCGACAAGGCCATTACTGTTGTGTACCAGCAGCGTTCCCTGTACATAGTTTTCGTTGTGCTGGGAAGCATCGAGACCTTCCACTTCTTCCTCGGTAGTTACACGCATTGGCATCACCATGTTGATGATCTTGAAGATGATGAAAGACGCTACGAAGCTGAACGTAACCGCTACTGCCATGCCTTTCAGCTGGATCAGGAACTGTCCGTCAACCACCGCGCTGCTCAGTGCCTTGCTTCCGAATACACCAGTCAGGAGCATACCGGTGATACCACCGAGACCATGACAGGCGAATACATCGAGCACATCATCCACACCGGTTTTGTGTTTGATACCTTCCGCAACCAGGTTGGATACGATGGCAGCAACAAACCCGATGAATAATGCCTGTGGCACGCCAACGAAACCGGCAGCAGGGGTGATGGCAACAAGACCAACCACAGCACCGATACAGAATCCGAGAACAGAAGGTTTTTTACCACGGATTACATCCAGGAACATCCAGGCCAGACCCGCAGAAGCTGCGGCTGTGTTGGTTGTGGCAAACGCATACACTGCGCCTGCACCAGATGAAACAGCCGAACCGGCATTGAAACCAAACCAGCCGAACCAGAGGAGACCGGTCCCGATCAGGACATAAGGGATATTTGCAGGGGCGATGATCGTTGAAGTCCTTTTCTTCAGCACGATTGCACCGGCCAGGGCGGCCATACCTGCAGAAATATGTACAACAGTACCACCGGCAAAGTCAAGAACACCCCATTTGAACATCAGGCCTTCCGGATGCCATGCCATGTGCGCAAGGGGAGCATATACGAGTATGCCGAACAGTACGATAAATAATGTGTAAGAGCTGAAACGGATCCGCTCAGCTACGGCACCAACCACCAGACCCGGGGTGATGATCGCAAACATCAGCTGGAAAAACGCAAACAGCGGCAAAGGAATGCTGGATGCGAGCGACCATGGCTCACCTTCCATCACACCCTTGAAGAAAAAGAACGTGCGTGGGTCACCGATAACGCCACCGATGTCGGTACCGAAACAGAGACTGAACTGAATCACCACCCACAGTACCGAAATGATACCGGCAGATACCGTACTCTTGATCATCGTTGAAAGGACGTTCTTGCGTCCAACCATCCCGCCATAGAAAAACGCCAGGGCAGGTGTCATGAGGAATACAAATGCACAGGATGTCAGCATCCAGGCAATATCGCCGCTGTTGTACGTGTACTTGGGAGTTACACCATCTTCACCCAGCACAGTAGATGGGTCGAAGGAAGAGGCAGCGGGAACAAATAGTGCTGCAATGGCCACGGCCAGTAAGACCAGGAAGGGAGCCACTTGCTTAATAGTTACTTTACTCATAATCAGTAGGCAGTTTTTGTTTGTTATTAGAATAAATAGTTATTTGAATAACTTTCAATGAATGTAGCTATTTTCTCAAATAACATTTGTTAGTATTAAATATTTGATAAGGTTATAAT
>SEAD01000112.1 GCA_004173355.1 Chitinophagaceae bacterium
TGGGGCAGTATCGCCCTCTCGGGTAGCCGTATCGCACAGATCCGTGCAGAAGGCGACAATACCTGGAAGGAATACAATGCATCCTTCAATACCAGTCTGTCCAATGCCGCCGTATTTACAGTGACAGGAAAAACGGAACAGCTTTTTGAAATAAGGGTGAAAGCCGGCTCCACCTTCAGTTATATCAATGTGCTCGATATAACTTCCGGACCGGTCGTTGCATCGCCTGCATCTCTTCCGGCACCGGTTGCGGAAGCGGAGCTGTCAACCTTGCGTAACGGCATCACACCGAACCCGGCAAAAGGAAGCACGCGCCTCAATCTCGACAATGAATACAAAGGTGTGGTGGCTATCCGCCTGCTGCAGGTAAACGGAAGGGAGATTCGCCGGTGGCGTGTGACGAAGACGGCACAGGTGCTCGCACAGGAGCTGAGCCTGGCCGGTCTTGCACAGGGTGTTTACCTCATCGAAGTGCAGATGAATGATCGTAAAACCGTATTCCGTTTACTGAAAGACTGATGCCCTCAATGGGCAACGCCGAACTTTTTTTCACCCGCAGGCAGGGGGATCTCAAGGCGGTTGGATTGTGGCGGGACCGGACAATTATATTTGCCGCTTACATAAGCGCAATAGGGATTATAACACTTGTTGAAATCAAGTGTTATTTTTTTGCCTTTGATATCTGTGATCGCCAGATCCATGTAGCGTCCGTTGGTGTAGGTTTCCTCCCCGTTGCTCGCATCGGTGAACGGAAGGAAAAGGTAGTCCTCGTATCCTGCACCAAGTGCCTGCGATTGCAGGAGGGAGAGCTCCTGTTTCTTTCCGTTGATGGTAAATTTTGCAATCGCATATACCCGGAATGTTTTACGGAGTTTGCCTGAAGTAGCTACACTGAACCACGGACTGTCGCGTACTTCTTCCACATCAGCCAGTATTCGGTAAGCCGGATCCGGTGGAAAAAAGTCAAA
Organism: Chitinophagaceae bacterium; assembly: GCA_004173355.1. Lineage (GTDB taxonomy): Bacteria > Bacteroidota > Bacteroidia > Chitinophagales > Chitinophagaceae > JBEVJC01. The sequence continues at coordinate 969 of SEAD01000112.1, forward strand.
ACCGGTCTTCAGTGAATCTGCCACCACTTCATGTTTCACTACATAGTCTTTCCGGTACTGCGTGAGCGAATCGGTGTAGGATTGGGCATGCACAAAAAGGGTCATGCTGAGCAGGAGCGATGTAAGGATTGTTTTCATAACCATAGAGTCAGTTTGTTAAAGGAGTCAGGAAGTTTTCCGCCATCATGCACCGCGCACTACCGCCGCCATTGGTTTCGATCGTATCGAGTGAGGAATGCAGGATGCGGTTATAACTGCGGAGTTTGTCCAGTTGTTTTTGTCCAAGCGATGCAAAGGCCTGGTCCGACATGACCAGTAATTTTTCACCGTCTTTATTTACCAGCTGCAGCATGTTGCCGGCAAACCGTTTCAGCTGTGCCGGGCTGATTTCAATCAGTTCTTTTCCCGAACCAGTGATGGCATCGGAGACCATGGTGCGTTCACCCGGATCCCTGATGCTGTCGAGGCAGATCACCACATAGCGGTCCGCCACACACATCAGCACATTGGTGTGATAAATCTCCTGGCCACGCTGGTCCACCGCCTCAAAAACGATGGGCACGTAGTCCAGTTTTGCACAGAAGTCCATCAGGGCCTCTTCGCTGGTCCGTGGGGAAAGACAAGCGTAAGCGATTTTTGAGTCCCGGTCCAGTACCATACTACCTGTACCCTCCAGGAATTCGTATTGTTGTTCGAGTGCGGTCAGGTCGATTGGTTCGGCGAACCGGTATTTTGCCTTCAGGGCATCGAGCACCGTCTGTTTCCTTTCGGCCCGCCTGTTTTCGGCAAACATCGGGTAGAGCACCACGGTGTCAGGTCCGTGGAAGCTGATCCAGTTATTGGGAAAAATGGAGTCCGGTGTGAATGGTTCGGCCGTATCGCTGACCACATCCACCGTGATCCCGTTTTCGCGCAGCAGTGTTACGAACCGGTCAAATTCGCTGACTGCCTTCTGCTGTGTTCCAGGATCGGCTGTTTCCACCTGGAAGGCATTGTTGACCGCTGTCTCCGCGTTGTAGCCAAAGTTGACCGGCCGTATCATGAGTAGCTGTGATGTATTCTGCATATCGGTTTGCTTTATCCCAGTGTATCCCTTTTCAATGGCATCGACATACAATGGAACCCGCCGCGGGCGCGCGAGAGTTCCGCCGATGGCATGGTGATCAGCGTGTTTTCGAGGTCTTTGGCCCTGAGTTCACCCGAGTCCAGTTTTTTTACGAGGTCATGCGCATGGATCACGTCGAACCCGGCCTCCATAAAGGCTTCCATGGTTTTGTCATTCCGGTCGTACCCCAGCACCACTCCTTCTTTTAATGCCAGGAGGTTGCAGGAATCGGTCCATTGTTCCCTTGAATCGTACGGAAACTCATTGTTGCCGGAGTAAATGAATTTTGTTTTGCTGCCGGAACCGAGGTCGTTTTCGCTGATATCTGCCAGCAGTTCCTCGAGACTATCAAAGGTGACAGGATCGGATGGATCCTTGCGGCGGAACTGGGTGATTTTTATTTTTTCATCTTTTTTCCCCGCTTCGAGCAAACGTTCCACCGGATCAGCATCTTCCATACGCACGGCTTTTTTGGAAAAGTTTCCCAGCATCACCCACATATCACGGCGTACCTGTGTGAAGATGGTATCGATATGCATGTAGTCGCGCTTCTTGGGGATCCGGATGACCGAGATTTTTTTGACGATCTTTTTTTCAAACAGGATGCGGATACACTGGTGCGCGGCTTCCACGGATGTGCGTTCGCTGATCCCGATCAGCAGGTGGTCCTGGTTCACCACCATGATATCCCCGCCTTCAAGTGTTACTTTTTTATCATCACCTTCCCTTGGCAGCAGGAAGTGGTGGGAGATATTCGGGAGTTCGATGATGCGGTTGCGGTAACCATCAAATACCGGATGGTTGTAGAAAATGTATTTGATCAGTAAGGCCTCGCGTGTCCGTGCTTTCTTTGCCGGTTTGTTGAGCAGGATATAATCATTGATCACGATTCCCACATCGCGGGTGAAAATAAAATTCGGGATAGGGGGGAAGAGCATTTCCTTGTCATCCGTGGTGCCGCTGATAAAAATCTTTGCCAGGGTTTTGCCGTCGATGCCCGCCAGCCGGTCCTGCAGTTCGTAAGAGCAGTTTTCAATCGCGCATACCGATGCCACCAGCTTTTCACGGATCGCCTGGTCTTTCAGGATTTCACCCAGCAGCCATTGCAGTTCGACCACCTTATCCGACTGGTAAAATTCGTCATGGTCCGGTTTGTAAAAATTGAATTTATTCGCCGGGTCGTCAATTTCAGCAAGGCGGCCACGGATTTTTTCCGGGTCGAGGAAGTAGAGGAGGAGTTTTACATAATAGTCGTATTCCTTGCGCCGGATCGTATCGAGGTGCACGATGTCTTCGAACAGCCAGTCCTGTGCCTTGGAGGGTACAACTTTTCCGAGGCCACTGTCCGGACTGTGCACGAGCACACGGCGGAGGGTACCGATTTCGGAACTAACGGAGATTTTGTTACTGTCAGCCATAACAGGTTATTTGGAGGGGCGGTGCCCTGGGCTTTATATACCGGGTGCCGGTTTGCATGGACCCGGGAACGCAGCGGGGCTGCGGAAGCAATCTTCGTATTAAGCCGCAATGAGGCACGAAGTTAAGGCAAAAGGGAGCAATGCCGGTTTTGGCGGTACTTACCGCCAAAAAAGCCGGGAACAAATCCCGGCTTTCCTGAAAATACATTGACAAACCAATCAGCTGTGTGCAGCCAGCAATGGCACGCTGGTATTGAAGGCCAGTTTTTTGGTATGGCTGGTGCTGAAAAGATTATTCATGAATGAATGGTTTTTGGGGATGATGATGATCAGGTCGATCTGTTTATCCCGTGAAAACTGCTCGATTGCCTCGTAGAAGTCATTCATCCCGATAAAGTAAAATTCGGGGTTGAATTCCGCAAACATTTTCTGCATTTTCGCCCGTTCCGCCAGGTATTCATCGGTCAGTGACACATAATGGTCACTATCTACATTAACGATATGCAGGCTGGCAGTGAAGATTTCGAGTACGGTTTTGATCGAGAGCACCGGCGTGGTGGCATCCACGTTTTTAAAATCAGACGCCAGCGCAATATTGTTCATCCCGGTATATTTTGCTTCTGTAGGGACAATCAGCACGGGACACACATTTTGCTCTGCCATTTTGATAGAATTACTCCCGTTGAAAAGCTGCCGCCATTCTTCTTTTTCAGTAATACCCATGACAATCAGTTCCGCGTTTTTCTGATAGGCCAGCCGGCCCAGGAAGTCGATAAAATCAGTCCCGCGTTCCTTGATCAGCTCGATCCGGGCCAGTCCCTTCTGTTCCAGCTCAGCCTTCAGGCTTTCAAGGTATTGCGTGGCAGTGGCCGACTCGTCTTCCTCCTCAAACATATTGTAAAGGATCACGTTGGTGTCCTGCCGGCCGGCCAGCATATCGCCTGCATACCGGGCTGCGTTCAGGGATGTCTCGGAGAAGTCTATCGGGATAATAATGTCCTTCATAATAGTTGTGTGGTTATGAACAAAGAAAACGGAAAAAAATAAACCCGTCAAAAAATGTATACGGAGTGCAAAATCCAGCGTTTCCCACTAGCCGTACATAGGGTGATCTGTTAATTTCACGGTAGTATGATGGACTTCTCCAGAATCGGTATTATATTTACCCAATCCTTTGAAATTCAATAAGTAGAAGCACTTATTTGGATTGCAAACATTAATATCCGTAATGAAAAAAGCCCAATTACCCCTTGACGAAGAAGTCCGTCTTGCCGAGCTCTCGGCGTACAAGATCATGGACACCCCCACTGAAAAAGAATTTGATGAGCTGGCTGAGCTGGCGCGCACCATCACCGGCTGCAGTGGTGTTGCTATTTCCTTTATTGAAAAGGAGCGGCAGTTTTTCAAGGCCGGGATCGGTTTGCCTGTAAGGGAAACGAGCCGGGACATTGCCATGTGTGCCCATACCATCCTGGAGAAGGAAGTGATGGTGGTGCCGGACGCCCGTGAAGACGATCGTTTTGTAGACAATCCATTTGTAACGACCGGTATCATGGTGCGTTTTTACGCCGGTGCGCCTATCGTGTCCGCCAATGGACACAATATCGGGACAGTCTGTGTGTTTGACCCCGCTGTGCTCAATATGTCTGACTCCCAGAAGCGTTCACTGGAGATCGTGTCGTCCCAGGTAACGAAACTGCTGGAATTACGTCTCAAAAACCGCATCATCATGGATAAGGCGGGTGAGTTGATTGATATCGAACGCCGGACGCTGCAGCAGACCCTGCAGGAGCAGGAAAGGGAGCGGCAGTCGATCGGGTTCGAACTGCACGAAAACTTTGCCCAGGTACTGGCGGCCTGCCTGATGTACCTGAATATGTCTGCCGAGTCAAAAGAACTGCAATCGACCTTTGTAGCCAAGACCCAGCAGGAGCTGAATAAAGTCTTACAGGAAATCCGCAAGATGTCCAAGGCCTACAATCCCATCAGCCTTGATGTGGTAAGCCTCGAAGATATTATCCGCGATTATATCCATGAATTTGAACAGGGTTCGGATGTAAAAGTGCGGATCGACTGGAAGGGCAGTTATGATACCATGCGTCCTGAAACAGCCATCAACTTCTTCCGCATTATTGTGCAGTACCTGCAACTGGTCTGTTCACGCACTGACGTGGCAAATGTTGTTATCCGCGTGGATCTGCGGGAGGAACTGCGGCTCAGTATCCATTCAGACGGCGACCCGGAAAGAGTGGACGTGGAGAAGCAGAAGATCTCCATCAATGCCATCCTGTCCAGGATCGATTTCTGTAATGGGTCTTACGATTTCAAAGTCAGCAGCGGTTCCAATACCGTATTCCGTGTGATGCTTCCGCTGGCCGAAGAAATTGCGGCCTGAGTGGACTGGCATGCTTTTATACGGTAATATGTAAATTGCTGTATGAAAAAGATCCGGTCGATTGCGGTTCTCAACCTGGTTTCGCTTTTCCTCCACATTTTCTGTAGTTACGGGTCGCAGGCCGGCCTTCTTGGTGGCAGCACCATGCAGGAAGTGTCCGACCGGTATCCCTCCCTGTTCACCCCTGCCGGGTTTACCTTCAGTATCTGGGGATTAATATACACAGCGTTGCTGGTCATGTGTGTGCGGCAGCTCGTGTTTGCCATGAAATACCCGCGTGAGCAGGAGAGTAACCAGGAAGTGCTGCGGATGGGCCCCTGGTTTATTGTGAACAACCTGCTAACGGCTGCCTGGGTGTTCTGTTTTACTACCGGCAGCCTCGATATTTCCGTTGTGCTGATCCTTGCGCAACTGTTTACCCTCATAATCCTGCATCTCCGGCTTGATATCCATGAGCGGATCCGCAGTCTTGGCTCCCGCGTGTTTACCCAGGGCCCGCTTAGTATCTATTTCGGCTGGATCAGTGTGGCTTCCATAGCCAATATTTCCGTTTACCTCGTATCTGTGTCCTGGTCGGGTGCCGGGATGGACTTTGCTTTTGATACCTGGGCAAAGATCATGGTGATGGCAGCCGGGATCATTACGGTGCTTGTGGTGTTTACGAGGGCCAATGTGCTCTTCGGCCTGGTGCTGGTGTGGGCATTATGGGGAATGATGAAAAAAAGGACCGAGCCGGTGTATACCGATCTCCGGGAAGTGATCTGGATGACGATGGCAGCAGTGCTCATCGTATGCGTCATCCAGTTGCTGGCCAACCTGATCTGGCGCAGCCGGACAAAGGGGAAAGTGGTTACAGAGTAGACACATAAAAAAAGAGGACCAGTTGGTCCTCCTTCCGTTATCTTTTTTCCGGCGGCCTATTTGCCAATCTTCAGTGAATTGAAATATTTATCACGGTTTGCAGCGTCGGTTCCCTTCTGGCCGGGACTGTAAACGGTAGCGATACCATACGCTTTGTAAAAAGTAGTACGGATAAAACCGGTTTTCTTTACTCCATTTTCGTCGATCTTCATTTCGTATTCGAAGTAGGTATACTTATCATCAAGTTTACCTTTCTTTTCGCTGACGATTTCGCCCTGCTGGGAAATACCCATCTTGTATTGTTCGGCAAATTCATCGGTATCCACCATCTGTCCCAGAGCTTCTTCGTTCAGCCCAAAATCCTCGAAGTTGATGTAGAGGAAGGAGTATTTGGTGCTGTCATTTAATCTGAGTTCATGACCTACCTGGCCATTTTTTTCGGTTTGTTTCGCAGTACCCGGCATCAGTACAGTCACGGAGTCCATGATCTTGTTCACTGTCCATTCCTGGGCCGATACAGCAACAGACATAAATGTGAATGCTGCTATCGCGATAAGGCTTCTGAATTTCATCTTGTTAATTTTTTTTTGTGAAGATAGCCCTAATGGGTAACATGAATTCTTTTTACTAACTTTAGAATTCAACAAAAAAAAGGAGGTATTCATGACATCTACAGAGAAATCATGGAAGCCTGCGGTTATTATCGCGTAACCGGGCTGTATCCAAAAAATAATCTGCTGACTTTGGTCAGGGCCACCAGCGCGACTGGTGGCTTTTTTATGTTCCGGAGGATGGCCTTATAATTGTTTAACCACCGATATGGCAAAGGCAAATGGTAGCAGGTTTCGCTGGCTGCGCAGGACACTGCGTGTATTGATTACCGGGATCGGTGTATTCATCTGTGCCTGCCTGGTATTTGACCACTATGTGCAGTTCCGAAAGGATGACGCGGAGCTCTCGGCAATTTTCCGCGAGCAGGGAATTGACGGGGAAATCCGGTATTACGAAAGCCGCGGCCGCAGGATCCGGTATGCTGCGGTGGGGAGCGACAGCCTCCCTACGCTGCTGATGCTGCACGGATCGCCCGGTTCAATGAGTTATTACAGCGGGCGGTTCAATGACCCGGTAATCCGCGGACATTTCAGGATCTATACCGTGGACCGTCCGGGTTATGGTTATTCCGGCCTGGGTGATCCGGAGCCCTCCATACAGGAACAGGCGGAAATGATCCGGGTAATCCTTGACAGCCTGAACCATGCCCGGCACCCGATTATTATTTCCGCGGGCAGTTATGGCGCATCCATTGCTTGCCGGCTTGCGATGGACCATCCGGAGCTGATTGACGGGCTTGCGCTGACTGGTCCTGCCCTCGGGCCGGGTCTTGAAAAAACCTTCTGGTTTACCCCGGCAATTGAACACTGGTCGCTCCGCTGGTTTATCCCCCGCATTTTCCGGTCGGCCAATACCGAGAAAATTCACCATCGGGAGGAACTGGAGAAAATGCTGCCGTACTGGTCAGGCATCCGGGTTCCGGTCACGTTCCTCCAGGGGGAGAATGATAATATAGTGGACACCACCAACGCGGGCTTTGCCCGCAGCCATCTGGTAAACACTCCCTTCCTGGATATCAGTTTTGTAAAGGACCGGGAACACCGGCTTGCCCAGTATGAATGGCCCCTGATCCGGTCGAAGATCCTGACCGTGTATGAGCGGGCACTGGGTGACAGCAGTTTCATACCTTGGTATTAATCGGTTTCCACATGAAATTCCGGATGGAAATACAGGAATTGATCCGGGTCAAGACCCTTTTTTGTAGTCGGTTTTCCTCCCCTGAAAGCCTTACTGGTGCTTATTCTTCGTAGATCTACGAAGTTTGTTACCGCGATTTTACCCCTTTTGACGGTATACACTTACACCCTGTAATATTAATACCCGTTTGCGTAGTCCGGGCGGCTACAAAAGATAAGGCTCATGCTCTATTTTCCAGGGGCGTTCCTCGACGTTACTTTGTATCAGAAACGAAAGAACAACAGGATCCAGACCGACTGAAAAACCAAACCCAAGTTTCTTTGAAATCGCGGCCAGAAAGTAGAAAAAACTAAAAAAACCAATTCCGAAAAACCAATCCGAAATCCAGATCCAGAAATTATCCAGACCCTTTGAAAGACCAGAAGAAAAACCTAATCCTGAAAATTCCGATTCCGATCCTTTGAAAGACCAGAAGAAAAAACCAATCCTGAAATTCCGATCCCGATCCTTTGAAAAACACAAAAAGTCCCTTAAGAAGTTTTTTTCCGGATCCTATGAAAAACCAATTTTAATCCTATCCCTTGAAACTGAATCCCGGTATCCTATGAAAAACCATTCCCTTGAAAACCAATACCGGAAAATCCAATGTCCATCGTGAAAACCAAAGCAAGCCCCGTATTTTAATCCAGACCCTTTCGAAAAAACCCTTGAAAATCCGATCCTGTTGTTCTGTTTCCTATCCCTGAAAAACCAAACCGAAAAACCAATCCAGACCGAAGAAAAACCAAACCGAAAAACCAATCTTATCAGAATCCAGATCCGACTGAAAGACCAATCCATTCCGAAGAAAGACCAATCCGAACAACCAATCCAATCCGAAGAAAAACCAATCCAATCCGAAGAAAAACCAAACCGAAAAACCAATCTTATCAGAATCCAGATCCGAAGAAAAACCAAACCGAAAAACCAATCCAGACCGATTAAACCACCGTTATCCAATTATCCGACCGTACCATCCATTCCCTGAAAGACCGTTGAACATCCAATCCAAATCCTTGTAGTCCGTACCCTATGAAGAGCAGCATTAATCCCATTGCCGGTAAAACCCTCAAGCAATTAGTCGACCGCCTGGTGAGTGATTCCCTGTCAGGCAACGCCACCCGTAAAACGGTTGTTGTGAACGAAGTCCCTGACAGCATGTGCATCCTCGTGGATGAGTATAAAGAGGGGAATGTAATCAGCGGGTTACTCACCACGGTTGTAACTAATTCGAAGAACGGCGACATCCACATTTCAGCCGACCAGTTCCGCGATATCATCACAATCGACATCGAGGAGCGCAATAACTACAACGGTTATGCGCTGGCGGCAAGATTACGCTCTTTTGAACCTGATGCCCACCGTCTCGGCGGCTCCATCAGCATCAAAGGTGAACAGCAGCTGGTGGCGAAAGTATCGTTCAGTTTCCCCCTGATGATAGTGCAGGGCAACACGCCCCCGCTTTACAACAATGTATTTTTCTCCTGATAGCATAGTGAAGGCCCTGATAGACAAAAAAACGCCTCCCTGGTAATATCCGGGGAGGCGTTCATTATTCAGTACCTGCAGGCGATTAATACCTGTAGTGATCTGCTTTGTAAGGACCTTCCTTGCTGATGCCGAGATACTCGGACTGGGCAGTGGTCAGTTCATCCAGCACCACACCGATTTTCGCGAGGTGCAGGCGTGCCACTTTCTCATCGAGATGTTTAGGCAGTACATACACTTTATTCTCGTAGTTCGTGTGGTTGAGCCAGAGCTCGATCTGTGCGAGGGTCTGGTTGGAGAACGAGTTACTCATCACAAATGAAGGGTGACCGGTAGCACAACCCAGGTTTACCAGGCGGCCTTCGGCGAGGATGATCACATCATTGCCATTCACGTTGTAGATATCAACCTGTGGTTTGATGGTATCCTTTGTATTGCCATGGTTCTTGTTGAGCCAGGCCATATCAATCTCGATATCAAAGTGCCCGATATTACAAACGATCGCCTTGTCCTTCATTTTTTCAAAGTGTGCACCGGTAATCAGGTCGCGGCAACCGGAAGCAGTAACGATGATATCGGCTTCTGCAACTGCATCGATCATCTTCTTCACTTCAAAACCGTCCATCGCAGCCTGGAGGGCACAGATCGGATCGATTTCGGTAACGATCACACGGCAACCGGCACCAGCCAGGGATGCAGCGGATCCTTTACCCACATCACCATAACCACCTACAACGGCAATCTTGCCGGCAAGCATTACATCGGTCGCACGGCGGATCGAATCCACCAGTGATTCCTTACAACCGTATTTATTGTCAAACTTCGATTTGGTAACCGAGTCGTTTACGTTGATAGCAGGCATCGGCAGGGTACCTTTGGCAACCCTTTCGTACAGGCGATGAACACCGGTAGTTGTTTCTTCCGAAATACCTTTTACGTGCTGCACCAGCTCAGGGTATGTATCAAGCACGATATTGGTCAGGTCACCACCATCATCAAGGATCATGTTGAGGGGCTTCTCTTTCGAACCGAAAAACAGGGTCTGTTCGATACACCAGTCAGCTTCTTCCTGTGTCTGGCCTTTCCAGGCGAAAACACCAATACCCGAAGCCGCGATAGCCGCTGCCGCATGGTCCTGGGTAGAGAAGATATTGCAGGAACTCCATTTTACCTCGGCACCAAGTGCTGTGAGGGTTTCGATAAGAACCGCAGTCTGGATCGTCATGTGCAGGCAACCCGCCACACGCGCACCTTTCAGTGGCTGTGAAGGACCATATTCCTTACGGATGCTCATGAGGCCGGGCATTTCTGCCTCAGCGAGGCGGATTTCCTTACGACCCCAATCGGCCAGCGAAATATCGGCCACCTTGTAGGGGAGGGAAAAGTCAATGGATTTAGATACTGTAGACATTTTTGATTGTTTATTTACGGCGGCAAAGGTACATTTCACGGGGATATCTGCCTAATGGAAATCGGAGGAAGGGATAAGCCCTCCCGGGCTGCCTGATCCTGATTGTATTATGTTAACTTCAGGCCTCATAAACAAGCAATATGTATAACTACGACACGGTCACTGCAGCAGTTAACGGCCTGAAACAAAGGGGGTTCGCGCGTGATTTCAATCTTGCTGAAAACTGCCTGGTCTGCGACACGGACAAATACAACGTAAACGACTTCGAGATCGTCGAAGTATACCGGTTTGAAGGCGACTCCGACCCGGCCGATGAGGCAGTGGTATATGGCATCGAAGGCACCAATAACCGGAAGGGGGTGCTGGTAACCGGTTACGGCATTTCATCCGAGGGTACCAGTGCGGAAATCATAAAAAAACTTAGTATCCATAAAGACGGGGAATGAATATAAAAAGGATTTTAATGGCTGTTACTGCTGTCCTGTTGCTCCACACAGCCGGTGCCCAACGCAAGGTCATTACCCCCAACCGGGGAAAAAAAGAGGTGAAGGACTCAATCGTGATCGGCTGTATTATTACCGGCCAGACCATTGCACCCGATGACGGTGTATTGGATGCATTGGGTGAAAAGGAGTTGAAGATGGTGGTGAGCAGTCCCACTGATACCACTGTGCTCTCACCATGGGACCTTGTGGTCAGTTCGGTCAGGCGCATGGAAGACGGCACCTACGAACTGGTGGCCAGCCACCAGGATTACTGGTTCTGGTTCAGCGGTATCGGAAAGACGCGGTCATATAAAGGCCAGGTATTAAAAAAGGGAGATAAAATAGGGGTACAGGAAACAGGTCAGAAAATCGAACTCCTGGTGTATGATTTTGAAACACCGGTTGACCCGAAGCTGTTCCAGCGCTGCGCCAACTGATCCGGGCTGCTTGCGGGGTGTACGGCTACCTATAGCGTCAAAGGCAACTCCATCACATAATCATTCATAAAATATCCCGAACCGATATCATTGTCCTCTTCACCGGTGATCACAAAACCTATCTTCTGGTAAAACCCGATCGCTTTGTTTTCCCGGTTGACATTGAGCCGCATGATCCGGCCGTTTTTCCGGCGCATGGCATCGGCCAGCTGCGTGATCACAAACTTACCGGTGCCCTTTCCCTGCTGCGAAGGCAGCACATATATCTTATGCAATTTGAATACCCCGGGTGACACCTGTCCGAACGCTGCAAAACCAACGGCTTCCAGTCCATCATACACAATTACAAATTCCTGTTCCTTCTCCATCTGCCGGCGCAACACCGCTTCATCATACATCATGTCCAGCATATAGTCGATCTGTGCAGGGGTCAGGATCCCGCCATAGGTAACCGGCCAGATACGCATGGTCAGGTCGCGGATCAGCGGGATATCATTCGGGTAGGCCCGCCGGACAGACAGGGACTCTAAAGGGCGATGGGTCTGCCGGGAAAGCTTCCGGTGGATACGGATATGACGCAGGCTGAGTCGCACCCCGACTATAAAAGAGCCCACAGCACCGGCGAAAAGCAGGATATCGGAAACGTAATCCTTTACATTGGGATTTCCCTGGAGGAAAAGGAAAAAATCATAGAGTCCATGGAAAAAGGTGGCGATCAGTAATCCCCGGAGCAACAGCCCGGTATTTGCACCGGGTTCAAATTTCGCCCTGCCGGCATAATACCCCATCACTACGGCAAAACTTGCATGGGCGGGTACAGCGAGGAACATCCGGAGCCAGGCAGTGGCCATTCCATATTGCTGTACGTAGAATATATTCTCGAGCGTTGCAAATCCCATGCTGATCACAACGGAATAAACAATCCCGTCGAGTGGTTCGTCAAAACTTTTCCTCCGCAACGCATAAAACCGCAGGACAATAAATTTCACCAGTTCCTCGGTGAGTGCCACCACCAGGAATGCAGTGGCGGCCACACCCGTGACGCTGTTGCTGAAAGCTGGCATCAGCAACTGCTCTGTGAGTGCCGCGGGGATGATCATTACTGCTCCAAGTATAAATGCCAGCAGCAGGTTCCGCTTGGGCTCCCGGTTGTAGGCATCCCGGTGGAAAATATAAAGGCAGATCGCGAGGCCGGGTGCGATGGCAAGGGCAATGAGAACCATGCTTGGGTTGGTTTTATCCAAATATAAAAAAAACTGCCCGGGGGCCGGGCAGTTTGTAAAGCAGGTTGGTCAGTATCAGAGACCCATTTTCTTTTTCAGGTTGCTGTCGATCGCATCCAGGAATTCTTCGGTGTAGAGGTAATCCTTACCGTGTTCCACTTTTGGTTTGATCGTGATGGCGAGGTCCTTGGTCATCTTACCTTCTTCCACTGTTTCGATACAAACTGCTTCGAGCGCATTGGCGAAATCGATCAGGGGCTGGTTGTTGTCCAGTTTACCACGGAATGCAAGACCCCTTGTCCACGCAAAGATCGAAGCGATCGGGTTGGTGGAAGTAGGATTGCCTTTCTGGTGTTCGCGGTAGTGACGGGTCACGGTGCCGTGTGCGGCTTCCGCTTCCATGGTCTTGCCGTCCGGGGTGATCAGCACCGAGGTCATCAGTCCAAGCGATCCAAAGCCCTGGGCTACTGAATCACTCTGCACATCCCCGTCATAGTTTTTGCAGGCCCAGATGAAACCACCGTTCCATTTCATGGCACTGGCTACCATGTCATCGATCAGGCGATGTTCGTAGGTGATACCGGCTTCAGCAAATTTTGCCTTGAATTCATTTTCAAAAATCTCCTGGAAGATGTCCTTGAAACGGCCATCATATTTTTTCAGGATAGTGTTCTTGGTAGAAAGATAGAGCGGCCATTTTTTCGACAATGCCATATTCATGCAGCTGCGTGCGAAACCGGCGATACTCTCATCCGTATTGTACATGGAGAGGGATACACCCGGTCCCTTGAACTGGTATACTTCATGTTCGATCACCTTGCCATCCTCTCCTTCAAACTTAACGGTCAGTTTGCCTTTGCCGGGAACCACAAAGTCAGTTGCGCGGTACTGGTCACCAAAGGCATGACGCCCAACGATGATCGGGCGGTCCCAGGTTGTCACGAGGCGGGGGATATTGTTGATAACGATCGGTTCGCGGAAAACGGTGCCATCGAGGATGTTGCGGATGGTGCCGTTCGGGCTCTTCCACATCTGTTTCAGGTTGAATTCCTTCACCCTGTCCTCATCCGGTGTGATGGTCGCACACTTGATACCAACCCCAAACTCACGGATCGCATTGGCTGCGTCCACCGTCACCTGGTCATTCGTCTGGTCACGGTACTCCACGCCAAGGTCGAAATACTTTATATCGAGTTCCACATAGGGAAGGATCAGTTTATCCTTAATGAATTTCCAGATGATCCTTGTCATCTCGTCGCCATCCAGCTCCACCACCGGATTAGTCACCTTGATCTTTTGGGCCATAATTTGGTTTTTTGGGTTTTATACAATCTGCCGGGTGGCAGGGTCGCAAATCTACAATTTATCCTGTCTGGTTGAGCGGATGAAAGTTTTTAATTATATCGGTTCAGCAGGGCTGCAGGTCGAAAAAAAAGGCCGGTACCCGCCTTTTGGCCGGCTATTTGACGTAACTTCTGCGTGATGGAGACAATCAAACCATTCCTGGGTTACCTGCGTCGGTTCGTGAATCTCACAGACGACGAATTCAGTAAATGCCTTCTCCCCGTAATCAAGGTGAGGCGTTTCAGGAAAAAGGAATACATGACGAAATCCGGGGAGGTCGAAAACAACTTCAATTTTATCGTCAAGGGCCTGGCGCGGAAATTCTATAAATCCCATACCTCAGAGATCAATACACAGATATCCACCGAGGGTCATATCATCCTGAGCCAGGAGTCATTCCACAGCCGGCAGCCATCGGAGTACTTTATCGAATGTATTGAACCCACCACCGTGGTGACCATCCGTTATGACGATCTGGAGGAGGTGTACCGCAAATCCAAAAAGATGGAACATCTCGGACGTCTTATCATTACCCATACCATGGTGATCAAGGATCGCTGGCAGATGCAGATGATCAAGATGAC
>SEAD01000009.1 GCA_004173355.1 Chitinophagaceae bacterium
GACATAATATTATGTAGGGTTTAAAAAAGGGATGGCAAAAATAGGGGAAATCTGCTTATGAACAAATTGTGGAAAACCGCTCAAATTCCCTGTATTTAAGCGCTTGAGCGGATTCCGGACCATCAGTTCCTGGTGTTTTAATGGCCTTGTTTTATCCGTGTTTTATTTCCACCCCCATATTACAGCGTTTTTACTGGACGTGCAACATTAATAAGCAGTTATCACCAGTTTTTCCGCAACCGCTCCTGTATATTATAGTAGGTACCTCCGGCAATCAATCGAACCTGTACTATACTTTTACCCATGAACCGGTGGTTTCGCTGCACCGGGACGGTGAAATCAACCGGATCATCCTGCTGGATACCCTTCGAATCCGGGGAAGCAAAATGATCCGGGCGACAAAACACCAGAACCTGAGCCGGTAAAAACCCCTACATTATGTTTTATACCCATCCGTTTGCCGTGAATTTCCACACAACGGGCTGTGCATATCACCCGATACCTGTGGATAAGCGGCTGTGGAACGTTAACATGAAACAGCATTCATGGGCAGTAATTCACGTCGGGAGGAAATCCGGGACGATGCCGGTGCTGATCTTGTAGTTTATCCGACCAGTATCCACATCCCCCCATTTGATTCGGACGCAGTTTCTGTTCCCAATGTTCCGTGCACATGGATGTGGATATACCGTCCTGATACAGCATGGACGGGAAAGATCGATGTGGATTAAACATGAAAAAATGTGAATACCGGGAAAACAATATTTTTGCAGCAGAAGTTTTCAACGAATCCACAGCTGTAATAATAATAAGTTCTTTTTTATAAAATTGTATTAATACTATTAGTACTTAAGGGAAGGCAAAAAAATAAATTGTTTTGAAAAATTCAGGAAGCTGTTGGAATATTGCCCTCTCGATAAAAGAGCGACAAACTCACGGCACATGAACACCCAATCTTTTTCCTCCGCTGTCTCGAATGTTGAATCAAAAGGTTTCCTCGATATCGAGCTGGATCCGGAGCTGGATCTGTTTGCTGCTATCGAGCAGCTCAAAAAAGAAAAAAATGCGGTGGTACTGGCGCACTACTACCAGGAGCCGGATATCCAGGACATTGCCGATTACATCGGCGACAGTCTTGGCCTCGCCCAGCAGGCGGAAAAAACCGAAGCAGACATGATCGTTTTTGCAGGCGTGCACTTCATGGCGGAAACTGCCAAGATCCTCAACCCTGCCAAAAAAGTCGTCATACCGGATTTCAAGGCGGGTTGTTCACTGAGCGACAGCTGTCCGCCCCCGCTGTTCAAAACTTTTCGCGACCAGCATCCCGACCATGTGGTGGTAAGCTATATCAACTGCAGTGCCGGTATCAAGGCACTCAGCGATGTGATCGTGACCAGCAGCAATGCCAAGGTAATCGTGGAAAGTTTCCCGAAAGAGCAGAAAATTATTTTTGCACCGGATAAAAACCTGGGTGCCTGGATCAACAAGGTAACAGGTCGCAATATGTTGCTCTGGAACGGTGCCTGCCAGGTGCATGAAATCTTCAGCCAGGAAAAGATCAGCCGCCTGAAGATCCGCCATCCGAAAGCAAAACTGATTGCGCACCCGGAGTGTGAGGAACCTATCCTGAAAATGGCGGATTATATCGGTTCCACCACCGGATTGCTCAAGTTTTCCCAGACAGACGACAGCCAGGAATATATAGTAGCAACCGAAACAGGCATCCTTCACCAGATGATTAAGGCAAATCCCTTCAAAACCTTCATACCTGCGCCACCGGATAACAGCTGTGCATGTAATGACTGCCCGCACATGAAACGTAATACACTGGAGAAAATCTACCTGTGTATGAAATACGAAACGCCGGCAATTCACATGGATGAAACCCTGAGGCTGGCAGCCAGAAAACCGATCGACCGGATGCTCGAAATCAGCGCCCAGGCAGGTCTATAAATTACCGCTTTTGAAACAGTACAGTATCAATCTCGAAACGGGGAATTCCATTCAGTACCTGCTTGGCTTTCTCTGCCTTTTTGTATATGCCGGTGCCCTGTTCTTCCCGCTGATGGATAAAGATGCGGCGCACCATGCCAATATAGCCTTGCACATGCTGGAGCATAACGATTACGCCAGCCTGGTTGACCGCGAAACTGATTACCTCGACAAACCGCATTTCCTTTTCTGGAGTTCAGCACTCAGTTTTAAAATTTTCGGGATCAATACCTTTGCACACCGCCTTCCTGCGGTCATCTTCGCACTGGTAACCATTATCAGTACCTACCGGCTCACACTGCATCTTTCCAACAGGACAACAGCAAAAATCGCTGCGCTCATCCTTGCCACCGCGGAAGGTTTTATCCTTTCCATCAATGACGCAAGGATGGAGACACCACTGGCTGCGGGAATCATTTTCGGACTCTGGCATCTTATTGTTTACATCGACCGCAATAAACTGGTTAACCTCCTTCTAGCCGCCCTCGGTGCGGCAATTGCATTTTCCACCAAAGGCTGGATTGGTGTGATGATCACTTTTGCTGCGGCTTTTTTTTACATCCTTACAACAGTGAAATGGAGAGTCTTGCTGTTGCCAAAAACCTGGTTATTCATTCCGCTGTTTTTTCTTTTTATTTCACCGGTTTTATATGCCTACTACCTCCAGTATGACCTGCATCCGGAAAAGAATATCCGGGGTATGACCAATATTTCAGGTGTGAAATTTATACTGTGGGACCAGAACTTTGAACGGTTTAAAGGGGATAGCTTCAACAAGGGTGGGCGCAACAGCAGTGTGTTTTTCCTGTACCATACTTTCCTCTGGGCCTTTTTCCCATGGTGTATTGCTGCATACCTTGGTCTGTTCTACTGGCTGAAGCGGATGATAGTCCGGAAGAAATGGAACAATCCGTTCAACTTCGCCGCGCTTGCATTTGGCTTCGTGCTCTTCACCATTTCTTTTTCGAAGTTCAAGATGCCGCATTATATATTCATGCTGCTGCCGCTCGCCGCGGTGTTCACTGCCCCTTACCTGCGACTGGTGCTTTCCTATCGCAGGACGGCCAGGTTCTTTTTTATTCTCCACCTGGTGATAGCCATCCTGGTAATTCCGGCCACACTGATCCTTAACTATTATTTTTTCCAGCCGCTGAACTGGTTTGTCCAGGTACTGGGCCCCGTTGCCATAGTATGGTTTGTTGTTTTCCTGGTAAGAAAATACCAGCCGCGCCCGCTGAAAGTCCTGTTCATCGGAGCTTTCTCGTTGGTGCTCTTCAACTTTTTCCTCAATTATAACTTCTTCCCCAATCTCTTCAGGTACCAGGGGGGAAATGAGCTGGTGAAAGTGATGGAGGATAAAAAGATTAATATCCCTGACAGGGAAATCATCCTGCTGGACAACAATGCACACAGTTTTGATTTTTACCGGAAGGCCAATCACCATATTGCAGATCCGTTGCTGATGAAGGAACAGTATGATTCGCTGAAGTCCTATGTGTTCCTGATCAATACCCCGGTAGCCGGGCAGCTCATCCGCGATGGATTCCGTATTGATACCATTGCCAGCCATCCGGATTACAATGTGTCAACCATGAAGTTGAAATTCCTGAATCCTTCCACCCGGATTACAAAAGTGGATACACTGATGCTGGGTCGCCTCATCCGTTGAGACCGGGTTATTTTTTCCGGTCAAAAATCCTTTTGTTGACAGGATATAAGACAATGAGGAAAAAGAGCAGCGCTATACCAGCTTCCAGTATTTCGGCGCGTTTTCCGTGACGCATGGTTTCTGTCAGGACATATAGTACGCCGATAGAAACGATCTGGTACAGGCGGGCTATCATGATCCCGCTGCGGTCCACAAATGCCTTGAATTTCTCGTTGCGCTGGTAGAGCAGCGGGAAGGCCAGCAGGTAGACGGCCAGTGCGATAGAGAGACCGATTGAAAAGATAATTTTGTTCAGTTTCTCCCCACCTACGATCAGGTTGTGGAAGTTTGTTTCGCCCTGCGCATTATTCTCGATAAAAAATTCAGAACTCCTGATTCCCAGTATCCGCTGTCCCCAGGAGATTTCCTCACCAGCTGCTGCAAACATCAGCATTCCAAGACCAAGCACCACCGTCAGGAACCACCACGAACGTTCTTTGCGTAACCGGAAGAACCTGGCTACACAAACGCCTGAGCCCATGAGCAATCCCAATACGGTCAGCCATTCCACCGTTCCATCCTCTTCCGTATAAATGATCCAGCTATCGAGATCTGTATAGAACAACACAATGCCAGCCGCTACAATAACCGCGACAAGCCCCAGGATTATTTTTTCTGTACCCGATAATTTATTCATGTTAATGGTATTGAGGATACAAAGATCAGTGGTTGTGTTTAAAGAAGAAGGAGTTTTTCAACAGCTGCGTCGATGGTTTCCTGTTTCTTGGCGAAACAAAACCGGATCACCTGGTTATCTGTTCCTTCTTTGTAAAATGCGGATACAGGGATGGTTGCAACTTTGTTTTCCATCGTCAGCCGCGTGGCAAATCCCGTATCATTTTCCCTGCTGATCCTGTGGTACTTTGCACAGATGAAATAGGATCCGTAACTGTGGAGAAGATCAAATTTTGTAGCTGCCATACTCCGGATGAAGTAGTCCCTTTTTTCCTGCAGGAAGTTGCCCAGCCCGAGATAAGTTTCCCCATCCCTGATAAATGTTGCCAGTGCTACCTGTGAGGGGGTATGACAGGAAAAACAATTGTACTGGTGTACTTTCCGGAATTCAGCCATCAGCGCGGCATTGCTGATGCAGTAGCCGAGCTTCCAACCGGTGCAGTGATATACCTTGCCAAATGAGAAACACACGAAGGCCCGTTCCATGAGGTCAGGGTATTTCAATATGCTTTCATGTTGTACCCCGTCAAAGATCAGGTGTTCATAAACCTCATCACTCAGGATCAGGATCTGCGTGTCTTTTACAACCTTCCTCAGTTCCTGTATATCCGTTTCACGTAACACTGCACCGGTGGGGTTGTGCGGACTGTTGATCATGATCATTCGGGTACGTGACGTTACCGATGCGCGGACCAGTTGCCAGTCGATCGAATAATCCGGATAACGCAGCGGTAAGCGTACTGCTACTGCCCCGTTTATTTCAATATTTGGTATGTAACTGTCGTATGCCGGTTCAAATACAATCACTTCATCGCCTGGCTGCAGCACGGTAGTCAGTGCGGTATAGATTGCATAGGTACCTCCCGGTGTGATGGTAATGTCGGTTCCCGGATGGATCTCTGCACCATACAGTTTACCTGCTTTTTCTGCAATGGCTTCCCGCAGCGGCATGTAGCCCTGCATTGGTACATACTGGTTGTATCCGTCACGCATTGCCTTGTCGACAAGACTGGTGAGCTCCGCATTCATGGGGTAATCGGGAAAACCCTGACCCAGGTTGACAGCGTGGTGTTCAGCGGCCAGTCCGCTCATCACGGTGAAAATCGTAGTGCCTACCTCCGGCAACTTTGACTGTATGGATGGTATCATGGTTTCTTTTTGCGGGGTATTTTCTGGCTTCCTGCCACGAGTTCATATGAGTGGTCGATCCATTCGCGAAGCAGGCTGTCGGGCACGGACCCATCAGCCACTACTGTGTTCCAGTGTTTTTTGTTCATATGGTAGCCGGGTACTACGGTTGGGTATTCTTCCCTCAGCTCAATTGCTTTCTGCGGGTCACATTTGACATTGAAACTCAGTCCTTCACTTTCCAGTCCGACCAGCAGGTATATTTTTGCATGGACTTTAAACACCAGGGTGTCCGGGCCGAAAGGCAGTTCCTCCGTTGTACCGGGTTTTGACAGGCAGTAGTCGCGAAGCGATTCAATATGCATGTTTACCGTCGATATCATCTTTCGGGGTGGGCACACCCAGGGCATGGGCGAGCAGGTTAAGTGAGGTGAAATTTTTATACTCCCCGAATTTCCAGAGGTCCATGGTATCGATATGACTGATCTCCCAGGGTTTTTTACCTGCGGTATCCAGGATTGGGGGGATAGGTATCTGGTTAATCATCATCCTGCGGCAGAGGTAGGGAAAGTCAAAGTTTTTTCCGTTGTGGGCACAAAGGTATTTCTGTTCCGGTAGTGACCATTTTACCAGCATGTCATTGAAGTCCCGCAGCAGCCTGACTTCATCATTTCCGCTGAACGATTTGATCACTATTTTCCTGGCTGGTGCCACTCCCTGTATCACGCCGCAACTGATACAGATGATCTGTCCGAATTCGGCATAGATTCCTGCATTCGGATAAACCGTTTCTACGGTCTCATCTTCTTTCCCACGTACCAGTTGCTGGGCTTTATGGTCCCAGAGTTTTTTCCATTCCTCCGGTACTTCATCGTATGATGCGTATTGGGGCACCGTTTCGATGTCGAGAAAAAGAATATTACTCAGT
This sequence comes from Chitinophagaceae bacterium, assembly GCA_004173355.1. Lineage (GTDB taxonomy): Bacteria > Bacteroidota > Bacteroidia > Chitinophagales > Chitinophagaceae > JBEVJC01. The sequence goes on from SEAD01000009.1 coordinate 6,432, forward strand.
GGGTAGCCCAAACTTAAAGGTGTTTATCTCCTTTGTTCCTTTTTACTTCCGCTACATACTCCTTGATGTCCTGTTCCTTTTCTTTCTGGCAGATCATGAGTACATCCTTGGTATCAACGACGATATAGTTCTGCAACCCCTGGAGCAATACCAGTTTCTGGTCGGGCACATGCACCATGCAGTTCCCGGCATCGATCACGATTACATTATCCCCAGCCACAGCATTGCTGAAATAATCTTTCTCCATATTTTCCCAAGCACTGTTCCAGGTGCCAAGGTCGCTCCACTCAAAACTTGCGGGGATCACATATACATTCTCCGCCTGTTCCATGATGCCGAAATCAATGGAGATATTGGTGCACTGCGGATAGATGCGGTCTATGGCCGTACGTTCTTCCGGGGTATTGAACTTGTCTTTTTCCGCTGCGAAAACTTCGTACATCTCAGGCAGGAATTTCTCGAAGGCATGGATAATGTTTTTCACCTTCCAGGTAAATATCCCGGCATTCCAGAGGAAATCGCCGCTGGCGATAAAGGTTTTCGCCAGTTCCACATTTGGTTTTTCGGTGAATGTTTTCACCTTGAAAACATTGGGTGCGGCTTCCGGCAGCTCATGCTGGATATAACCATATCCTGTGTTGGGATGTGTTGGTTTGATACCGATAGTTACCAGTGCATTGATATGGTCAACAAAATTGAATGCATTGGTTGCCGTCTTCACGAAGTTTTCCGGATCCAGGATCAGGTGATCTGCCGGCGCGGCAATCATAAGGGCGTCCGGGTCTTTCTGCATCAGCTTGAAAGCAATATATGCAATACAGGGTGCTGTGTTTTTCCTCGACGGCTCCGCAAGGATATTATCCAGCGGTGTCTCGGTCAGCTGTTCCTGCACGGTCTTTACATATTCGTGCGAGGTAATAATATAGATATTTTCAACCGGGACAAGTTTTTTGTATCGGTCAAAGGTCTGCTGGATCAGCGTTTTACCCGTGCCCAGGATATCCAGGAACTGCTTCGGGTGGTTACTGCGGCTGATTGGCCAGAAACGGCTTCCGATTCCTCCGGCCATAATGGCCACGTAGTGATGTTTGTTCATAATAAATGGTCGGTCCCAGTTGATATATGTTGATTAAATCAATCCTTCCCTGATCAGGTCGTGCAGGTGTATGACACCCAGGTATTTTCCATTACCCACCACGGCCAGTTGTGTGATTTCGTATTTGCGGAGCAGGTCCAGTGCCTCCACAGCCAGTTGTTCGGCCTCGATCGTTTTTGGTCCGGCGGTCATGATGTCCGCAGCCGTTATCCATTCGTCAATCTTTGTACTTTTCGTGAGCATCCTCCGGAGATCACCATCGGTAATAATGCCCAGCAGCTGTTCCTGTTCGTCCACCACCGCAGTCATACCCAGTCTCTTTTTTGACATTTCGAGTATGACTTCCGTGAGTCCTGCGTCGCGGCTGACCTTTGGTTGCTCGTTGCCGGGATACAGGTCCGCTACCCGGAGGTAGAGTTTTTTTCCAAGCGTGCCCCCTGGATGGAATTTGGCAAAATCATCCGAATGGAACCCTTTCAGTTCCATCAGGCAGATTGCCAGAGCATCACCCATCACCAGCTGTGCGGTAGTACTGCTGGTCGGGGCCAGGTTGTTCGGACAGGCCTCCTGGTCAACCGTGGTGTTCAACACAATCCCGCAGTTCTTCGCCAGGTAAGAGGCGGTGTTCCCGACAATCCCGATCAGGAGGTTCCCGAAGTTGCGGATCAGCGGAATCAGTACTTTGATCTCCGGACTTTCCCCGCTCTTACTCAGTATCATCACGATATCATCCGTTTGCACCATGCCCAGGTCGCCATGGATGGCGTCGGCGGCATGCATAAAAATGGCCGGTGTGCCGGTAGAGTTCAGGGTTGCCACTATTTTCTGGGCAATAACCGCGCTTTTTCCGATACCGCTGACCACAATCCGGCCCCTGCAGGTAGCAATGGCCTGTACGGCTTTTTCAAAACTGTCGTCTATGTAACGGACAAGACCTGCTACAGACCTGGCTTCCAGCTCTATAGTCCGTTTTGCAATATGTAGGATGTCCGTTGCCATTGACTGCCGCAAAATTAGAGGTTTGGGCCGAACTAACCGCCCGGTTAATACACCGCAATTTTAACGGTTTTACACTATGAGAATCCGCCGCGCCGGTGTAAATTCGCGCCACTTCAGGGAACGGTGTGTCTGGGTTATAAATTTCAATGGTCATTTTCGCCCTCCTAAGGGCCCATCATTTATTCCTCATTTTTTTAAAGGGTAAACACCTAATCTCCTGTGAGTTGGCTTGCCGTCTGTAAAAAAACAAGGTTCTAACTGCGTTCCCGCGTTGAAATTTGACTATCTTATTAACGATAGCAAGATTTATTGTGGGAAGGAAATAACTCGATTAATGGCAACATCTACACCTAAAAAGCCTGCGGCAAAAAAAGCTGCCAAGGCACCAAAAGCCGGCAAACTCCCGGTTTTCGACCTGCATCAGAAACTCCAGGAACATTTTGGTTTTAATAAATTCAAAGGCACCCAGGAAAAAGTTATCGAATCCTTACTGGCTGGCCACGACACGTTTGTCATCATGCCTACCGGCGGGGGAAAAAGCCTTTGCTACCAGCTACCGGCACTCATCCTGGAAGGGGTCTGTATCATTGTGTCACCCCTGATAGCACTCATGAAAAACCAGGTGGATCTGGTACGTGGGTTCAGCAGCAAGGATGAAGTAGCCCACTTCCTCAATTCAACCCTCAGCAAAAAAGAAGTCCGCGAGGTGCACGATGACCTCCTGGCCGGGCATACCAAAATGCTTTATGTGGCTCCGGAAACCCTCACCAAGCAGGAAAACCTGGAATTTTTTGCCGACCTGAAAATTTCTTTCTTCGCAGTGGATGAGGCACATTGTATCTCGGAGTGGGGACATGATTTCCGTCCGGAATACCGTCGACTCCGCGAAATGATGACACAGATAAACCCCGACGTACCGATGATTGCCCTTACCGCAACTGCCACCCCAAAGGTGCAGAGCGATATCGTCAAAAACCTTGACCTCGAAAACCCGAATATTTTTATCTCTTCGTTCAACCGGCCCAACCTCTATTACGAGGTACTCCCGAAGATCAAAAAATCTCAGACTGATGAAAGCATCGTGCGCTTTATCAAATCGATGAAGCTGAAGAGTGGTATTATATATACACTCAACCGCAAGACCACCGAAGAGCTCGCTGCGATCCTGGTTGCCAACGGCGTGAAGGCCGTTGCGTACCATGCCGGACTGGACAGCAAGCTGCGAGCAGAACGCCAGGACCAGTTCCTGTCGGAAGATGTGCAGGTGATCTGTGCTACCATTGCGTTCGGAATGGGTATCGACAAACCCGATATCCGTTTCGTGATTCATTATAATATACCCAAATCGATCGAGAACTACTACCAGGAAACCGGTCGTGGTGGCCGCGATGGACTGGAAGGGAAATGCATACTTTATTACTCGCACAAGGATGTAAGCAAACTCGAACACCTGATGCGGGACAAACCACTGAGTGAACGTGAGGTCGGCGCGCAACTTATCAACGAGACCGTGGCGTTCGCTGAAGCAGGGGTTTGCCGGCGCAAGGTACTGATGAGTTATTTCGGGGAAGAGTTTACGCAGGAAAATTGTGGTGAATGTGACAACTGTAAACACCCCAGGGAAAAGATTGAAGCGAAGGACCAGGCGGTGATCGTATTACGTGCCCTGCGCGCACTGGATGAACGTTTCGCTACGGACTATGTGGTTAATATTATCAGCGGTAAACTGACACCGCAGATCCAGATGTTCCGGCACGATGGTATCGATGCGTTCGCCAGCGGTAATGATAAGGAACAACACTTCTGGAGTTCGCTGATCCGCCAGATGATCCTGGAAGGGCTGCTGGTGAAGGATATCGAGGAATATGGTGTGCTTAAGATTACGAAAAAAGGGGAGGCGTTTGCAAAGAAACCCAAACCATTCAGCATTGTGCTCAATAACCTCTACGAAGAAGCAAACGCTGATGATGAGGAAACACCGGAAGTAAGTACCGGAGGGGCTACCGATGAGAAGTTGTTTGAAATGCTGAAAGAACTCCGGCAGAAGGAAGCCAGGAAAAAGAGCCTGCCTCCGTTTGTGATCTTCCTTGAATCTTCCCTGCAGGACATGGCTACGATGTATCCTACAACTATTGCCGATCTTGAAAAATGCCAGGGCGTCAGTAAAGGAAAGGCGATCCGTTATGGTAAGCCATTCGTTGAGATGATCAGCCAGTATGTGACAGATAACAATATTGTCAAGCCGGATGATTTTGTGATGAAGAGTGTAGTAAACAAAAGCGGCAACAAAGTGTATATTATCCAGAATACCGATAAGAAAGTCTCGCTCGAAACGATCGCAAAAAACAAAGGCTGGCGCATGGACGAGATGCTGGAGGAAATGGAAACGATCGCCGCCAGTGGCACCAAGCTCAACCTTGATTATGCTATTGATGAGATGCTTGACGAAACCGAACAGGATGAGATCATCGACTATTTCAAGAGTTGCGATACCTCCTCTTTACAGGTGGCACTCGATGAGCTTTCCGAATTCAGTTTTAACTGGGAACAGCTGAAAATAATGCGGATCAAGTTCCTCAGCCAGTACGGAATGTAGGCCTGCGGATTTCGGTTTATTCCTTGAAAAAATGTGAAAAACATTTCTCTAATTTATCTCAATACCCTATTTTTGCTGCCCCAAACGTCCTGCCTGCAGGATTATGGGAAAGGATGGTGCGGTAGCTCAGTTGGTAGAGCAATGGACTGAAAATCCATGTGTCGCCGGTTCGATCCCGGCCCACACCACATCTGGAAAATCCCGGTACAAAAAGTGCCGGGATTTTTTTACCCGCAACTTTCCGTTTTTTCACCTTGGTTGTTTGCGCCATTACGGGTTGATTTGCACAACAGATATTGAATTTCCTTTCGCCCATGCACACTCCAGATAACAGCAACCTCCTTTTCAACCTTGCATTCGACATGCTTGGCCAGAGTCGCCGGAATATTTTCCTGACGGGAAAAGCGGGTACGGGTAAAACAACATTCCTTCGTTACATCCAGGGCAAGCTTCCCAAACAGATGGCGATTGTTGCGCCGACTGGTGTAGCGGCTATTAATGCCGGTGGCGTGACCATCCATTCTTTTTTCCAGTTGCCCCTTTCGCCGTTTGTACCCGATGGTCCGGGTGTAACCACCGCCCGCGAGGAGTTTGTAAATGCCTATGGCCTTGTCAGCCGCCTCCGGATCCTTAAGGAGAAGCAGAAAATCCTGCAGCAGCTTGAACTGCTGGTGATCGATGAGGTAAGCATGGTGCGTGCTGACACACTGGACGCGGTCGATACCGTGTTGCGCCATGTACGCCAGCGCCCGCAGGATGCTTTTGGTGGTGTGCAGGTTTTATTTATCGGTGATATGTTCCAGCTGCCACCGGTGGTAAAAGAAGATACCTGGGATGTGTTGCGTGGTTTTTATGCAAGCCCGTATTTCTTCGATAGCCGCGCCCTGCGCGACAGCCAGCCGGTCTATATCGAATTTGATAAAATTTACAGGCAGAGTGATCCGCGGTTTATTGATTTGTTGAACCAGGTACGCAACAACGAGCTTGGTGCCGGGGGGATGGAAATCCTTGAAAGTCTTTACCAGCCTGTTTTTAAAAGACATGCAGGCGACGGATATATTACGCTGACCACACACAACGAACAGGCAAGGGAGATTAACGGCAGGGAACTGTTGCAGCTGGACAGCGGCGCGATTTCCTTCAGTGCCCGGATTGAGGGTGAGTTTCCGGAATCTGCTTTCCCGGCAGATGAAATCCTGGTGCTCAAACCGGGCGCCCAGGTAATGTTTATAAAAAATGATCCCGACCGTGCTCGCCGGTATTTTAACGGCAAGATCGGAGTGGTCTCTGAACTGGATGATGAGCGGATTGTGGTCGATTGTATGGATGGATCCCCGGCAATTGAAGTTGAACGGGAGAAATGGGAGAATATCCGGTATGCACTTAATCCCACTACCAGGAAGATGGAACAGGACCTGCTTGGATCCTTTTCGCAATATCCATTACGGCTTGCCTGGGCAATCACTATCCACAAAAGCCAGGGGCTCACATTTGACAGGGCGATTATTGATGCCGGCCGTTCCTTTGCTTCAGGACAAGTCTATGTTGCGCTGAGCCGGTGCCGGACTCTCGATGGCCTCGTTTTGTTGAGCCGGGTGAGCCAGGGTTCATTTTTTACCGATCGCCGTATCGTTGAATTTTCCTTACGGCGTTCCTCATCCGCAGAACTGCAGGTTGAGCTGGGTGCGGCAAAATTGCACTACCAGCAGCATCTCCTGCTGGATATATTTGACTTCGGAGCGGTATTATATGAAGCCAACCAGCTGCAGGCCTATATTGAAACGAACAGCGGGTCTTTTTCTGCCGGCGCCGCGGCTTACCTGTTGTCCGTTGTGGAACAGGTCTATGCCCTGAATGAAGTGGGCGACCGCTTCCGCACGTGGCTGGGTTTTGAATTCCGTAAAGAGCCTGTTCCTGGTGAAGCAGGTGCCGTTGCCGCGCGGTTGTATAGTTCAGCCGGTTATTTCCGGCCACGGCTTACAGAACTGCTCAGCGTCCTGACGGGTTCTGCAGTGTCTACCGACAGTCGTCTTCATGCGCGGGAGTACAATGATGCGATGCGTGATCTTTTTGCGCAGTTGTCGCTCAAACTGCAATTGGTATCCGGAATGACTGGTAGCGTGCCGGCTGTTGACCAGTTGCTCGAGGTCCGGAATTCTTTTCTCGCGCCACCATTCAGCGTTAATGCTTACGGGGGACCTTCGTCGACTGTCAGCACAAGCCGGCATCCGGTGTTGTACCAGCAGCTCCGGAAGGTTCGCGACCAGATCTGCAGCCGCAAGGAGTTGCCGCTTTACCTGGTGGCCGGTACCAAATCCATTGAGGAGATGGCTGATTTCCTGCCGCTCACCAATGCCGACCTGCTGCGGATTAATGGTTTCGGGGAGGCCAAAGTGAAGGCTTATGGTGATGAATTCCTTTCCGTGATCCAGGCCTATTGCTCATCGAATGGCCTGGAAACGGCCATGGAAGCGGGAACCGTGAAGGAGAAAAAACCCCCAGCTACCAAACGCAAGGGATCCACACGGCTTGAGTCGCTTGCTTTTTTTAAAGAAGGTCTCACTGTTCCCGACATCGCTGCAAAACGGGGACTTACCGTGCAGACTGTCGAATCCCATCTTGCATCCAGTGTGGCAAATGGTGAGCTCAATGTTGAATCCCTTCTGCCGCGAGAAAAATTATTGCAGATAGAGTCCGTCCTCGAACGGCTTGGGGATAGTTCCATCTCCATCATAAAACAGGAACTGGATGAAAGTTTTGGCTTTGGCGATATCCGTATCACCATGGCCTGGCAGGAGTTTAAACGTTCGCATCCGGGCAGTTGAAGTTTACATGGTTATCCAGTATAACACATGAATTATGCACATTTGATTTCATGCTGGTTTTCACAAAACCATTAATGATTATCTTTTTGGTATCAATTCATTTATGGTTAATATAAGTACGGCAACTTATCGCCTTATCAGCGATCACAGCTTCGCTGTGGTGCGACAGAATATCGCCAATGACCAGAAGGCTTTTTTCGCCCAACGGTCCTACAGTCCCGGAGAAGTGCTGGCCCGTTTCACTGCCGGCGAAGTGCTTGACCGTCCTTCATATCTTACCGTACAGGTCGGGATCAACCAACATATTATGCTGCAGCCGGAACACCTGCAGTACATCAATCACAGTTGTGAGCCCAATGTATTTTTTGATACCAGTTCCATGCAGATCATTGCTGTCCGTCCGATCAGGGAAGGGGACGAAATGACTTTTTTCTATCCATCCACTGAATGGGATATGGCCCAGCCTTTTTCCTGTCTTTGCGGTACCGCCTCCTGCCTCGGCGAGATCCGCGGTGCAGCACATATTGAACAAAGCCGACTCGATGAGTACAGGCTAACCGATTTTATCCAACAACAGTTACATGCCCGTAACAACCCGCACTAAACAGACACGGATAAAATCCGCCGTTACCGGAGCTCCGGAGCAGATAAAGAAAATGAAGATCTGGGTTCTGTACCCTTACCTCATCACGGAGGATCCAAACCTGCAATACTATTATGATTTCAGCCAGAGCCTTGGCGAGTATACCAGGGTGTTTTCCGAGCTGGGGGCCGACTGGACCTGGGAAAAGGTGACAATGCTGAATTATGCGGAGCTCATCGCCGGCATCAGGAAGCGCTCGGGTCGGAAAATCCCGCTGGTACTAAATCTCTGCGATGGTGACGAGATCAATGGCACACCCGGAGTCTCTGTTATCCATGAACTGGAAAAACACAAGCTGATTTATACGGGATCAGATGCTTCTTATTATGATATCACCACATCCAAGATTCCCATGAAACGCGCGTTTGATGCGGCGGGTGTGGTGAATGCCGGCTGGGATTTTATTGGTGATGAGGATAAATCCCTGGAGGGGACCTGTGCCAGGCTCGGCGCGCCGCTGATGATCAAGCCGGCCGTTTCGGGCGGCAGTATGGGGGTTTCGGTAAAAAATGTGGTCTATACCGATGCCGAACTTGCCCGCCGGGTGGCCGAGCTTCGCGAAGGCTATCGCGGGTGGAATCTCATGGCCGACGGACTTGTGGTCGAGCAGTTCATCACTGGTCCTGAATTCACCACGCTGGTTGTCGGCTCATCCGATAGTCCTGCCGGTGTGTATGTGTTCCCGGCCGTTGAGCGTATTTTCCATCAGTCCCTTCCTGACGAGGAAAAGTTCCTTTCATTTGATCGGCTCTGGGAGATTTATGAAGATGAAAAAGCCATGCCTGGTGAGGAAAACTTCTACAATTACAGCCGGCCTGATCCTTCCCTGCTTCCGGCGCTGGAAAAACTGAGCCGCGAGGCATACCTTGCTGTTGGCGGAAAGGGTTATGGTCGCCTGGATATCCGGATGGACCAGCATACCGGAAAACTTTATGTTCTTGAAGTCAATGCCCAGTGTGGTCTGAGTGAAGACGAGGACTTTACATCGATCGGTGCCATCCTGCGTTTTGCGGGGGCCAGTTTTACATCCCTTGTACTCCGTATTATCGACGATGCATTCCGGCGCCGTCAGTTGCGGGTTGCCTGATAATTTTATCTTCCAAAACCTTCGACTATGAAAGTGTGTGTGCTGCAGCCTGACTATTCAACAACCGGTGTTGATTATAAAAATTATGATCCCCCGCGTAACCTCAGTCCCTTCCTGCCCGGCCATGAAGTTGACCATGTTTTCCTGAATAAACTGACCACGTACAAGCAGCTGAAGGAACTGAAAAAAAAGCACTATGATATCTTCATCAACCTCTGTGAGGGCTACCTTGAATGGGAAGTGCCTTCGATAGATGTCATCCATAGTCTTGAGTTGCTGGGTCTTCCTTATACTGGTCCTGATGCGAAAGTGTACGATCCGGATAAGGAACTGATGAAATATGTCGCTTACTGCGAGGGAGTGCAGACGCCTGCTTACTTTATGATCAGCGAACCTTCCGATATTGATAAAGCTGAGTTGCACCTGGCTTATCCGATGTTTATCAAACCGGCCAAGGCCGGGGACAGTCTCGGTATTGCCGAGGACTCTGTTCTTTATAATAAGCAGCGCCTGCTCAAAAAGGTAGTCGAGATTTTTAATGACTACGGACCATTGCTGGTGGAAGAGTATATCGATGGCCGGGAGTTCACCGTGCTGGTGGCCGCCAACGAAGACGGGATGAGTTGCCGGTCTTATACTCCGGTGGAGTATGTATTTCCCGAAGGGAAAGCTTTCAAGACCTATACCCTGAAAACTTCTGAACTGCATCCCGATTGTAATTTCCCCTGTACCGATCCGGATCTCGATCTTCGTCTCCGCGCTGCTGCGGAACGTATTTTCAGGGGATTTAACGGAGTGGGTTATGCGCGTCTTGATTTTCGCGTGAATGACCAGCGCGAGATCTTTTTTCTTGAGATCAATTTTACCTGTTCTGTTTTTTACACGGATGGGTATGAGGGTTCTGCTGATTTTATACTCCGTTATGATGAGGCTGGCCAGCGTGGTTTCCTTGAACAGATTATAGCGGATGGCATCGCCCGTCACCGGCGTTCGCGCAAGCCCTATTATATGAAAGGCAATTCCATTGCCGGGTTCGGAATCTATGCCAGTCGTCCTGTACGTCCGGGGGAGGTGGTTTTTGCCGGGGAGGGAAAACAACAAAAGCTGGTCACCCGCCGCCAGGTGGAGAAATCCTGGAATGAGGAAGACCAGTTGAAGTTCAGGAGGTATGGGTATGCGGTGTCCGAGGAGGTTTTTATCCTCTGGGATGATAATCCTTCCGAATGGGCACCCCAGAATCACAGCTGTGACGCCAATACCGGGCTGGATGGGTTGAACGTGATTGCCCTCCGGCCGATCAACCGTAACGAGGAACTGACACTGGACTACTCCCAATTCCTTGATGAATCAATGGAGCCATTCCAGTGCCAGTGTGGTTCGCCTCGCTGTCGTGGTCTTGTAAAAGGGGTGCTGAATAACTCCGTTACCAGCCGGGAGCAGGCACATGCTGTTTTGCGGCGCTAAGTTATTCTGATGCGGAGATGTCGAATGTGATTGACTGTCGGCGATAGGCTTTCACGGCATATCCATTGTTTATGGCCGGTGTCCATTTCCCTGCTTTACGTATTACCCGCATTGCTTCTTCTTCCATTCCATACCCAAGGCTGGTCAGCGCTTTTACCCCGCTGATCGAACCATCGAGATCCACTACAAATTCAATCATCACCCGGTGTTTTGCTGACGGAGCCCCGTTTTCAACCGGTACGTCTGCCCGCAGGTTGCGTTCCAGGAACCGCGTCCAGTCTCCCTTGAATGCAGCCTGGACCTGGACAACGGTTACCGGGCCTTCGTCAGCGGGTTTTTTTGGCTCAATAATTCCGGTCACGTCTCCGTTTCCCGGAATGGCTGCTACCGGTTGGATTCCATCATCTACTATACCGTCCGTTGTTTTTACATCGATTCTGGCATCCTCCAGCATTTTCTGGTCGGGCAGCGGTTCAGTCACTTTATCATCTTCCACCAGGATGGGTGTGGTGAAGAGCTGGGTCTTCACTGCCGGCGGTGGTGTAACCGGTTTGGGTGGTTCGGGAGGAATGATGGGTTCCGGTTCATCTGTTTGTAATGCGATCAGCCGCACATCTTCTTTTGGCTCTTCAATGGAAGAAGATTTGTTACCCTGGCTGAAGACAGAGCCAACAATCAATGCGGCCACGACCGAGAATGTAATCGTTAATGCTTTGATGGTTCGTCTTGAATAGTTTTTGCGGAGTTCGTATGCGCCGTATTGTTTGTTCCTGTTTTCAAACAGGAGATCAAGTACATCGGTGCGAAGGATTTGGTTTGCTTCCATAATAAAGTTGTTTGGTAATAGGATGTGCCGTTTTCTTTTTTTCCATATCGGAAAAATCCGGGTCCCATTAACGAAACAGGCTGTAATCCTTGTCGTTCAAGGGTTACAGCCTGTCAACCTTTCGGCAAACTTTATTTTTATGGAATTACGTGCAGCATGGATCATCTGCCCATAAATACCATGAGGATCTGCACGTCGCTTGGATTAATGCCTGAGATCCGGCTGGCCTGTCCGAGTGTACGCGGACGGATCCGGTGAAGTTTTTCCCGAGCTTCGCTTCCCAGTGATTGTATTTTTTTGTAGTCGAAGCTTTCAGGTATTTCCAGGTTTTCAAGCTGGCTCATCCGGCTGACCAGCTCTCTTTCCTTTTCGATATAGACATCATATTTGATCTGGATGGAAGCCTGTTCGATTGCTTCCTTGCTGAATTGATCCAGTTTCGATTTCAATTTTTCAGTCGCCGTTATCATTGCCGGCAGGTCCACGTCCGGACGCAATAATATTTTCTCCGATTTCTGTTTTTCCAGGATCGGGGAAGATCCCAGGGTTGCCAGGAACGGATTGATTTCGGATGGTTCAAAACTTATTTCTTTCAGCAGGGCTTTGATCTGTTCCACTTCGGCTTTTTTCGCCGTGACCCGATCCATCCTTTCCTGCGATGCAAGACCGAGTTTATAACTGAGTTCGGTGAGCCTGCTATCGGCATTGTCCTGGCGAAGCAATGTACGGTACTCAGCCCTCGAGGTGAACATCCGGTACGGCTCTTCCGTTCCTTTGCTGATCAGGTCATCGATGAGTACGCCTATATAGGCCTGGCTTCTCTCGAGAATCACCGGCGCCAGCTCTTTCACTTTCTGGTGCGCGTTAATTCCTGCCATCAGTCCCTGGCAAGCAGCTTCTTCGTATCCCGTTGTTCCGTTTATCTGGCCGGCAAAAAACAGCCCTGATATTAGTTTGGTTTCTAATGTGTGACGTAATTGTGTTGGCGGGAAATAATCATACTCGATGGCATACCCTGGCCGGAAGATCCGGACATTCTCAAAACCCGGAACCGTACGAAGTGCTTCGTATTGAACATCTTCCGGTAATGATGTCGAGAACCCGTTTACATAAATCTCTACCGTGTTCCATCCTTCGGGTTCGATAAAGAGCTGATGCCGATCACGTTCTGCAAACCGGGAGATCTTATCTTCAATGCTGGGACAATACCGTGGTCCTACCCCATCGATCCGGCCCGCATACATCGGGCTCCGGTCAAACCCGGTTTTTAATATATCGTGTACCTGCTGGTTTGTATACGTGATCCAGCAACTACGCTGCTGTTTTGGTTTGACGGTGTCAGTATACGAAAACCCGGTCATGTCATCATCACCCGGTTGCTCTTCCATTTTCGAATAGTCCAGGCTCCTGCCATCAACCCTTGGCGGGGTACCCGTTTTCAACCGGTCACTTTCAAACCCAAGTGAAACCAGTTGTTCCGTAATACCCGTTGCCGCTTTTTCCGCAGCGCGACCCCCACCAAAATTTTTTTCACCGATATGGATGATTCCGTTCAGGAATGTTCCGTTGGTCAGTACCACTGCTTTTGACCGGATCTCATGACCTAGTCCGGTAATTACACCTTCGGCTTTACCCTCCTTTATTACCAAGCCTTTGACCATATCCTGGTAAAAATCGACATTCGGGGTATTCTCCAGCATTTCCCGCCACTTCGTGGCAAACATCATCCTGTCGCTTTGTGCCCGGGGGCTCCACATCGCCGGACCTTTTGACCGGTTCAGCATTCGGAACTGGATCATTGATTCATCTGTGACAATGCCTGAATAACCGCCCATCGCATCAATCTCACGCACAATCTGGCCTTTCGCTATCCCACCCATTGCCGGATTGCAGCTCATCTGTGCGATGGTCTGCATATTCATGGTCACAAGCAGGACTTTCGACCCAAGATTTGCCGCAGCAGCCGCAGCTTCACAGCCCGCATGCCCTGCGCCTACTACAATTACATCATAATCTGGAAACATGCCGGCAAAGTTAATGCAAAAGCATGGGCACGTCAGGTAAAAGAGGTGGGGTTTCTTGTGGCTCGTTAGTACTCCTGTATGTTTTGACTTACCAGCCCGCGTCATCAAGTGTGAAGATCTGGTCAACCCGTGCCTACTTCCCATGTTGTTCCACGTGGAACGAGCTGGCCCCCGCAGCTACATAGACCCTGATATCAAGTTCTCGACACTCAGACTCCTGCCGTTAGTTCCACGTGAAACAGTTCGGCAACGCGTTCAGTGCGTCAGGTAATAGAAAATCCTTTCCCAACTGAGTTTGTTTCACGTGGAACGCCACTCTAAAAACGCTCAGTCAAACGACCTCTACAATTTTCCATTAGTGTCAACTTAGGTGCAGCATATAATGGACTCTGAATGGTTGAGCACAGGCTCCGGGCTAAAGCTTTACAGGCATGCGGGTTCCGAATACTGAAAAACGCGAAGGCTAAAGGCTGTGCTGAAGCGACTCATAAAGAAAAGGGAAGGTTGGAGAGCTGAATCAGGGCAGTGATTATAAGTATAGTCTATAAACAACCTGGGTAATCCGTCTAATCCACGGTGATAGAAGCGCACACCACGGAGAGGATTGGTTATTCCAAGGGCGTGGGCTGGTTGAGGCTGTACCTGTTAGGGACAAATAGCAACCGATCGTGAAGGATTATACGGGGTTGGCCGGTCATACGTGTTTAAAACTAATGCCCTAGGTAGTCAAGTGAGCAAGAATCTTCTGATTCGTTTCCTTGGCGTCGTTTTTTAAGAAAAAACAATCTGAGATCAGCGTACGAGTATGCTGTATTAACCTTTTTCCAAAATGAATCAAACTGAGGTACAGCCTGAAGGAAGCACATTCATTACTTACGTTCCCTATAATGTCCATGGCATGAAGGCAAAACGCCAGATGTTGATAGCCAAAGGACAGTCGGGCGAATCACTTTGTGCCGAAAACCCATGCATTGGGTGTGGGAAATGGCATTATGGATAAAAGTCTGGTACGGACTGTGTCCGCAATCGCAGGCAGTTATGCGCGGCCGTGAAGCAATCTGGCTTGGCGATTAATGCCCAGCATGAAAAGTTGTTCCCGGAACGTACCTTACGCAATCCGACTATCACCTTGCTTTCGGGAGCAATTTCCGCCACGCACGGTAGTCATTTGAAAAACAGCCGCAGGTAGTGGTCTTCCCGAGCGCGGATCAGGGTGACTTGGGTTTTGGTCTTGTCCCGGAAGCCGCATAGATGAAGGGCTCCGTGGAAGATGACGCGGTGCAACTCGTGCTTTACCGGCACTCCAAGGGTCCTGGCGTTATCGCGGACCCGGTCGATGCTGATATAAATCTCCCCTTCTACCGGTTCGTTTTTTTCACTCATGGGAAATGTGATTACATCAGTTTCATAATCATGCTGGAGGAACTGGCGGTTTATATCCAGCAACGCCTGATCTGAACAGAAAATGTAGTTCAGGTGTTTGAAAGGGACTTTCTCCTTCCTGAAAATAGACACGATGAATTCCCGGAGTCGGGTTCTTTCACTGAGTGCGAATTGTTTCTCAAAAAAGAATTGTACGGGCTTCTCATTCATATTTCAAAATTCGTAAACAAAGCATGAAAATCAATGCTAGTTTCGCGGCAATACAAAAAATGATGAACAGGAAACTTTCAGAGCTCAAACCAGGTGAGAAGGCAATTATCAAAGAATTCGGAAGCGAAGAGATTTACCTGAAACTGATGGAAATGGGTTGCCTTCCGGGAGAGTCGATTGCGATCGAACAGGTGGCTCCATTGGGAGACCCGGTGTCGGTTCATGTCGCCGGCTACCGGCTGAGCCTGAGGCTCGATGAGGCCGAACACATAATTGTTACCACAAAAGATTGATAATCAACCATATAGATGAAAGTCGGTTTATATTTCGGTTCGTTCAATCCCATCCATACCGGGCACCTGATTATAGCCAGCCATGTTCTGAATACAACCGGGCTGGAGAAAATCTGGATGATTGTTTCTCCCCGGAATCCTTTTAAAAACAGCAACACGCTGCTGAATGAGTACGACCGGATGCAACTCGTCCAGCTCGCAATCGGCGAGGACCTGCGGATGCGGGCCTCAGATATCGAGTTTAGCCTGCCCAAACCATCCTACACCAGTATTACACTTGCACATCTTTCCGAAAAATACCCTGAACACCAGTTCACTATTATTATGGGAGGCGACAGCTTTCAAAACCTGCACAAATGGAAAAACGCGGAAAGCATTATTAGAAACTATCCCATTTATGTTTATCCAAGACCGGGTTTTGATGTGAAAGTGCCGGAGGGTGCAGACATCACTCTCATCGATGCCCCGTTACTGGAGTTATCCGCAACGCAGGTCCGCGAACTTGTACACCAGGGCAAATCGATCCGCTATATGGTGCCCGACGCCGTGATGCTGGAGATAGAGAAGAATGGTTATTATAAATAAGAAACCGTTGCCAGCAACAGTTCTCAGAAAAAATATCCAAGGATAAGGCATCCCGCGACAATCACGGGTGAAGGGATACGTGTATAACACAACAACAGGAACGTGCCCAGGATTACCCCAAGGTTTAATGCACTGAGCACCGAGGCCTCCAGGATGGAAATGTCTTTCAGGATATAAAATGTGGATCCGATCATTATTCCAACCACCGCAGCATTGATGCCTTCGAGTGAGCGGTAAATCGCTGCATATTTTTTCAGGTTATTCCAGATCGGAAAAAAGAAAAGCACCAGTAATGCACTTGGCAGGAAGATCGCAATTGAACCGATAATGATCCCGGTCACCTGCATCCCCGGACCGAGATCCTTTAATGCCATACCACCGGTGAATGCCGCAATTGAAAAGACCGGACCCGGCACTGCCCGCACGATCCCCATGCCGGTGAGCATGTCTTCCTTATTCACCCTGATCACGTCAGGATCCTTTTGGCGTACCGCATCCGGGCGGATGCTGAACTGTTCATACATAATGGGCATCAGTACCTGGCCTCCACCAAACACCAGACTGCCCATCCGGTACGTGTTCTCAAAAAGATTGATTGGTCCGCGTGTGATCCAACGGTCCTGTTTGGCCGTTTGGGATAGTGCACCGGCTGCAATAAAAATGAACGCAAAAAGCCAGAAATTCCACCACTTGATTTTGCTCGGGGTCTGTTCAACCTGCGGAATCCGTTTATGGCTGAGATTGGTAGCGAAGCCTCCAAGGATGATCAATACGGGAAAAACCGCAGGCAGCTTGAAAAAGAAAAAGGTGATTGCGGTAGCCGCAATGGTTATCACCCTCGTGATGGTATTCCGTGCTCCATGCGGGAATGCAATGAAACAGGCATACACCAGGAAGCCCGCAGCCATCGGGGCAATGAATTTAAAAATATCGGTATCCAGTGCCTTGCGGTCAATATAATGCAGGAGGAAAGAGAGGGCTCCCATAAAAATACATGCGGGCAGGATCCATATAAGCAAGGTAAGGATGGCCAGCGGAACGCCCCCGTTCTTGTAGCCGATCAATGTGATCGTTTGTGTGGAAGATGCCCCTGGCAGGAGATTACAGAATGCATTGTACTCAATCAGTTCTTCCTCGGTTATATAGGAACGCTGGCGGACAAAGGTTTTCATCATCATCGCAATATGGGCCTGCGGTCCGCCAAAGGCAGTAACGCTATGCAGGAAAACAGCCTTCATGAAAGGAAGATGACGCAGCATCGGTGACAGATGAAAATGAAAACGGGTTAGCGAATGAAGTTACCGATTAATAACATTTATGGTTAAATTCAGAAAAATTTTCTGATGAAAAAACTGCTTATACTTTCCTGTGTTATTCCGGTGTGCCTGGCTGCAGGCGCCCAGGTCAAACAGAAAATAAGTGCCGCTATCGCGAAGGTCGAACCGAAATGTATTGCCTGGCGTGAACAGCTGCACCAGAACCCTGAGCTGGGCAACCGGGAATTCAAAACCGCAAAACTTGTAGCCGACCAGCTTCGCTCATTTGGTATCGAGGTAAAGGAAGGTGTGGCAAAAACCGGGGTGGTCGGCATCCTGAAAGGGGATAAACCCGGACCATGTATTGCGCTGCGGGCGGATATGGACGGACTACCGGTAACTGAAACCGTTGACCTCCCCTATGCCTCCACGATAAAAACAACCTACAACGGACAGGAAGTCGGCGTGATGCATGCCTGCGGGCATGATACGCATGTGGCGATGCTGCTGTCGGTTGCCGAAGTACTCTCAAGTATAAAAAAAGACCTGAAAGGCACGGTGAAATTTATTTTCCAGCCAGCGGAAGAAGGTCCTCCCGCCGGTGAAGAGGGCGGTGCAAAACTGATGGTGGATGAAGGTGTAATGGAAAACCCGAAGGTTGATGTGGTTTTTGGTTTGCATATCGAAGCCGCAATTGAAGAGGGGACGATCGAATGGAAATCCGGTTCGTTTATGGCCGCGGCGGATTTTTTCACCATAAAAGTAAAAGGTAAACCAAGCCATGGTTCACAACCCTGGCTCGGCATCGATCCGATATCAGCATCGGCGCAGATCATCAATGGGCTGCAGACAATCGTGAGCCGCGAAAGCGAACTCACAAAAGCACCGGTGGTCATCACCGTCGGCAAGATCCAGGGAGGTGTAAGGAATAATATTATCTCCGATAATGTTGAGATGCTGGGGACCATCCGCACACTCGACAGCGAGATGCAGAAAAAAGTACACGAACGTTTCCGGCATGTAATCAAATCCATCGGCGATGCCTCCGGTGTCACCACAGAAGTCCAGATAGATACAAGGACCCTGGTAACATACAATGATCCCAAACTCGTGGAAAAAATGTTGCCATCACTTCGCAATGCGATTGGTGCGGCAAATGTAAAAGAACGGGAATGGGTAACGGGCGCAGAGGACTTTTCATACTATGGCACCAAAGCCCCCTCCTTTTTCCTGTATCTCGGGGGCATGCCCAAAGGCAAGGATCCAAAAACGGCGCCGCCGCATCATACTGCTGAATTTTTTGTGACGAACAGTGCGATGAAAACCGGTGTCCAGGCATTGTGCCAGCTGGTGACCGATTACGCGGAGATGAAATAATTAACGGAAGACCTGGAAGGCAATCCAGCTCATGATATAGGCAAGGCCGGTCATATACAGCAGTTGTATGGCCGGCCATTTCCATGTACGGGTTTCCCGTTTCACAATGGCAAGCGTACTCATACATTGCATGGCAAACACATAAAACACCATCAGGGAAACACCGGTGGCCAGGGTATAAACCGGGGAGCCGTCGTCGCGTTTTGCTATGCGCATTTTTTCTTTCAACGGACCTTCATTTTCTTCCCCACCCACACTGTATAGTATGGCCATGGTTCCGACAAAGACTTCCCTTGCTGCAAATGAAGTAATCAGCGCAATCCCGATTTTCCAGTCGTAGCCCAGTGGACGTATCACAGGCTCAATCGCATGACCGGCGATACCCACAAAAGAATTTTCGAGACGCGATTCATCATAACGGTACAACGCCGCCGTGCTATCCACACCAGGCTGGGCAAGCGCGGTTTCGTATTCGGCAGTTGCCGCCGCC
Source organism: Chitinophagaceae bacterium (assembly GCA_004173355.1). Lineage (GTDB taxonomy): Bacteria > Bacteroidota > Bacteroidia > Chitinophagales > Chitinophagaceae > JBEVJC01. Next base: position 25,586 of record SEAD01000009.1, read on the forward strand.
ATTCGATCGGAAGGCCCATAGGTTTGCAGGACCCAGAGCACAAGACTGATGACCAGGATAATCCGTCCGGCATCTACTACAAAAATCTTCGCCTTGCTCCACATCGTCTGCCACACGTTTTTCCAGCGGGGCGAACGGTAAATCGGGAGTTCCAGGATGAAATAACTTTTTTCATTGATTTTGATAAACCATTTGGCAACGTACGAGACCACGAGGGCCATCACAAAGCCAAGCAGGTAAAGGCCCAGCATGACAAGGCCTGGCAATCCGATAAATCCTAAAAAGTATTTCTGGGGAATGACCAGTCCGATCAGGATGGTGTACACCGGCAGTCTCGCAGAGCAACTCATCAACGGCGTAATAAGAATGGTAAGCAGGCGCTCTTTCCGGTTTTCGATATTGCGCGCGCTCATTACAGCAGGGATGGCACAGGCAAACCCGCTGATCATTGGCATTACACTCTTCCCGTTCAGTCCCACGCTTCGCATCAGCCGGTCAGTGAGGAAACTGATCCGGGCCATATATCCCGTGTCCTCGAGTATCGTGATCAATCCGAACAGTATGGCAATCTGCGGTACGAAAATGACGATACCGCCCAGTCCGACAATAAAACCATTAACCAGCAGGTCGGTCCATCCATTCTCCGGCAGCATCGATGCGACCCACCCACTGAATTGTGCGGTGCCGGCATCGATCCAGTCCATCGGATAACTTGCCAGCCAGAAAACCGCTTGGAAAAGCATGAACAGTACCGCCAGCAGGATCAGGTAACCCCAGCGGCGGTGAAGCAGCAGGTTATCGAGCCGTTCGGTAAAAAGGGATTGTTCCAGCGGGTCCGGTTCGGCCACGGCCTGCTGCATTATTTTTTTGATCCCCGCATAACGCTGGAGGATTTCCTCCGCCTGTGTCTTGCTGGGATTGAACCCGTTATTGACTTCAATTTCCTCGATCCGGGATTGGCGGGCTTCGGGGATATTAAAGGATTCGTGGTTGATCAGGTAGTGGATCGCGGCATAATCACTGAGTCCGGGAATTTCTGCCTGGACCTGGGCGATGGCAGCGGGAGCAAGCTCGCGAACGGGGATGAAATCTTTTACGGGGATCCTGTAAAGACCGGCAGCAGTCTGCTCGATCGCCTTTTTCAGCGCCGGGACTCCTTTCTGTTTCCGTGGGTTCACGGCTACAACAGGTACTCCGAGCTCGCGCTCCAATTCAGGGATATCAATTTTGATTCCTTTCCGGCTGGCCAGGTCCATCATCGTGAGGGCCACCACCACCGGCACTTTCAGGTCGATCAGCTGGGTGCAGAACAACAGGTTCCGTTTCAGGTTGCTTGCATCGGCTACCACCACTACCACATCGGCCTGTACCTGCGCATCCTGTTTGAGGAGCACCCGGTAATTGACCCATTCGTCGAGCCGCCGTGGGTAAAGACTATACGAACCGGGGAGATCAATGATTTCGGCTTCGCCGCTGGAAAGCTGGGTGGATCCTGTTTTTTTATCGACGGTGACCCCGGGGAAGTTGCCAACTTTCTGGTTCATACCAGTGAGGCAGTTGAAGAGGGAGCTCTTTCCGCTGTTGGGATTGCCTACTAATCCAATATGTAATTTTTTGTGTTCCAAAAATGGATGCAAAAGTAGCTGGTGAATGGCGAAATCCGTTTACGAATTACGGTTTTATGACTTACTGTAAAGTTAAACAATCCACATTCCCCTTTTATGCGGGTCCGGTGTTCCTAAATGGTGATACCTTCGCAGCGATTTAACAAACCTTCTATGAGCTCGTCACGAACTACACTGTTGTTGGTTGCCACCCTGGTATCAACATTCACCCAGGCCCAAAAGTTGAAGAAAGCCGATAAGGAGATTATCGCCGGACTTCGCCAGCATATCGGTTACCTCGCCGATGACAAACTGGAAGGGCGTCGTGCGGGTAGCCCCGGTGAGGCGCTTGCGATGGAATACATCTCCGGCCAGTTCATCTCCGCTGGAATTTCACCAAAAGGGGAAAACGGGTTTTACCAGCCATTTGAAATCAATGAAGGGATGATCGTGTCGCCTGCAGCGTACTTTATCATTGATGACGACAGCCTTTTGGCGGGAACGGAATACTTTCCTTTTTCCTACAGTGCGCGGATGAAACTGGAAGCGCTTCCATCCATTGCCATCCAGGAACCGGATATGCCGTGGTTTGTGAATCTTGGCGAAATACTGGATGACAACAAGGAGAATCCACATTTCGACCTTGATGGCTATATCCGGAAAAACGTACTGAAAGCCAGGGATAAGGGCGCATCTGCAGTTATTATATATAATACCTCGGCTATCGACGACAAACTCGCGTTTAATCCCAAAGACAAATCCGATCCGCTGCCCATCCCAGTGATGTATGTATCAAAAGAAATCGCGAAAAAATATTTCACCGATGAAACTGCGACCCTCACGCTGAAAATGAATGTGGCTTTTGCGGAGAAAAAACGCGACGGGCATAACGTGATTGGGTATATCGACAATGCTGCTCCTTCAACCGTGGTGATCGGTGCGCATTTTGATCACCTCGGTTATGGTGAGGATGGGAACAGCATGTTACGTACAGGTGAAAAACTGATCCACAATGGCGCAGATGACAACGCCAGTGGTACAGCCGCGATGATCGAACTTGCAAAAATCCTGAAGGCGTCCAAACAAAAAAGCAGCAACTACCTTTTCATCGCATTTTCCGGTGAAGAGCTGGGTTTGTTCGGGTCGAAATACTTTACCGAACATCCAACGATCGACCTGTCGAAAGTAAATTATATGATCAACCTTGATATGGTTGGCCGTCTGCGGAACGACAGCATTCATTCCCTGTCGGTAGGAGGTTATGGCACTTCCCCGCAATGGGCATCGGTTGTCAATAGAAATGAAAAAGGACTACCTTTTAAGATCAGTATCGATTCAAGTGGCAGCGGACCAAGTGACCATACCTCATTTTACCGGAAGGACATCCCGGTATTATTTTTCTTTACGGGTCAGCATCCCGATTACCACCGGCCTAGCGATGATGCAGGATTGATTAACTATGAAGGCGAACTGGGCATCATCCGGTATATCGAGGTTATTGTAAACAAACTGAATAAATCCAACCAGAAATTAAGCTTCCTCCGTACACGCGAGGTGTCGGTCAGTGTGTCTTCATTCAAGGTGACACTGGGCATCATGCCGGATTATACATTCAGTGGAAAGGGTGTGCGGGCGGACGGTGTTACTGACGGGCGGCCGGCTGCAAAAGCGGGGATCAAAACGGGTGATGTGATTGTCCAGCTGGGAACCCATACAATCACTTCCGTTGAAACCTACATGCAGGCGCTGAATAAATTCAACAAAGGCGAAAAGACAAAAGTTAAATTCAAACGCGGTAGTGAAACGCATGAAGCTGATTTACAGTTTTAATCGGTAAATTGGACTATGTCGGAAAAGGGCTTAAAACTTACATTGAATAACCAGGACCTTGCGGAAGCGTTCTTTGAAGACACGCGCCTGCTCGGTATCATGGCACCAGTGAAAGATTACCTGTTTTGCTGGCAGCTGAACAACCTGCTGGGGATGGATTTCCGCATCAACCATGAAATAGAGATCGGATTAAAAAAAAGGAAACGCGACTATTTCTTTTCGGTTTACCAGTACAATGAACCGAGCAGCGCCCTCTGCCATTTTGTATACAACAACCAATTCGACGGTGAATATCTCCTCCCCGAATTCAAACACCTTGACTTCCTTTGGCTGATGAAAGATGACTATGTAAAGGAAGATTATTTCCAGCAGGTTATCGGCTCTATCCGCTCACTCGCTGGGGTGCAGCTGGTGACTGAGCTCACCAACGAGAAAATCAAAAACAAGGAACACCTCGTATTCTAGCCCGATAATTGATCTTTTACCGGTATCGGATAGTGGCAGCAGTTACCCATACGGTACTATGACCGCCCAATTTATTTATGTCTAAACTTTAAAACCATGTGGAAAGAAAACAATAACAAACTCCATCAGGCATTCCGTTTCCAGGATTTCCGTGAAGCATTTGATTTTATGACAAAGGTCGCTGCGGAGGCAGAAAAGATGAATCATCATCCTGAATGGAAAAACAATTACAACGAAGTGGAAATCTGGCTCACCACCCATGATGCAGGTTCGGTAGTGACAGAAAAAGACCAGACCCTTGCTAAAAGGATTGATGCATTGTTGCCACAGGGCCGTAAGGTTGCGGTGTAGAGGGCGTCCCGGTAAGCTGCGAACACATAGTGTGTGGAAGTTGCTATGGCATGGGATGCTACCTGGCCGGTTTGCGTCGGAAAATGATGGCAGCATTTTGTTTCAGGTCTGCGCTGAAGCGGACCTGATGAATTTCTTCGCCATCTTTAACTATCAGCAGGCCGGTATTTGGCGGATATTTCCCGAGGTTCTCGGCATAGAGCACGAGCAGGAATTCGTTGCTGCCTGCTGGTGTGCGGATGCTTGTCTTTAATGCGGAAGCCTTGAGCATTTGTTTTGACAGGATCACCTCCCCGTTGAGCAGGACGCTAACGGTGTCACCGTCAACTTCCCCGTTGTCATAAAGTGTAAGTTGCAGGCTGTCTGAACTGAACAGGACTTCCTGCGACATAATGTTGACACGTTCCTTTAACCATGCAGCCGGCGGCACGGGCATTGCGGGAGCCGCTGGCGTATTGCTTTTTGGCGATACGCTCACCTGTTCGCTGACGGGTTGGGAATCTTTTTTACTCCCTGGATTTTTAACAGGCACTGGATCTGCCGATGGTTTTTTCGCAACAGCCGATCCGTCTTTTGTGTCAGTTATCACAGGCGCAGCGCTGATCTTTTTGCCGGCATCTGTTTTGGAGTTTACTGGCGCGGGCTGGACCTTTTCATTTTTTGCCGCTGTTTCTGCCTGTGTTGATTTTGGTATGGATACCGAACTGGCCGTATTGTTGACCGGTGCAGCGGCGGTTTGTGGCAATTCGATTTCCTGATCGACTTTGAGTTCCTGCAGGTGTGCAAAGATTTTGGAATTCAGCGGATCCGCTTCTTCCTTCAGCTGTACAGTACCGGTGATGGCGTAGAAATGTTTTGTCTTGTTGGTGGACCATTTCCCATCGAGGTGCCAGGTGCTGTCCTGTTTGTTCATCCGGAAGGTGGTGGTCACCCGGATGCCTTTGTCAATCCGGCCCGGGAAGTTGGTGGAAATAATTTCGTCGTCTTTTATCTCACAGGTCTCGCCATCTACTTTTCCTTTCACGCGTTTGAGCACGGTATAAAGGGTATCATTGACAATAAAACTGGTGCGGGAATAACCGTATACTTTTTCGCGGTATTGGGTCAGTGCGATTTCGAAAGACTGATCGCGGCGGACGGTATTGCTGTCATTCGATACTTTACCCGACCATACGCCTGTGAGTGCTTTCTGCGCATGGAACACCATTGGCGCGAGCATGAGGAGGCAGAGATAGATGGTTTTCCGTATCATAATGGTTTCAACAGCCCCAATATAACGCAGTATGGTGCCGGAGATTGCCTTTTTGGGGCAAAACCCGCCTGTCATGGATCCAGATTGCGGGTTTCCACCCGGAAATCCACGGTTCACGGGCAAAAAAAAGCAGCCCTTGGTGAGGCTGCTTTTTGTATAATCAGAAAAGTGATTACCTGTTCATGCTCGCGAGGAATTCTTCGTTGTTTTTGGTTCCTTTCATGCGGCTTTGCAGCTCGCGCATGGCTTCTTCGGGGTTCATGTCTGCCAGGAACACGCGAAGCAGGTTCATCCGCTGCAGCACATCGCGGTCGAGCAGGAGATCGTCCCTCCGTGTTGAAGAAGATACGAGATCGATAGCCGGGTACACGCGTTTGTTGGCGAGACGGCGATCCAGCTGGAGTTCCATGTTGCCGGTTCCCTTGAATTCCTCGAAGATCACCTCATCCATTTTGCTACCGGTATCAACCAGTGCAGTGGCGATGATGGTGAGTGATCCGCCATTTTCAATCTTACGGGCGGCACCAAAAAATTGTTTGGGTTTCTGCATGGCGTTGGCTTCCACACCACCGGATAATACTTTACCGGATGATGGTGCCACGGTATTGTGTGCCCGTGCGAGACGGGTGATGGAGTCGAGCAGGATAACCACATCGTGACCACACTCCACCAGGCGTTTTGCTTTCTGGAGGGCGATCGTGGATACTTTCACGTGTTTTTCTGCTGGTTCATCAAAAGTGGAAGCGATTACTTCGGCCTTTACGCTTCTTTCCATATCTGTCACCTCTTCCGGGCGTTCGTCTACCAGTACAATCATCAGGTAACATTCCGGGTGGTTGGCTGCGATGGCGTTGGCCACGGCTTTCAGCAGCATGGTTTTACCGGTTTTCGGTTGTGCCACGATCAGTCCGCGCTGGCCTTTACCGATCGGGGTAAAGAGATCGATGATCCGGGTTGAAATATCGGCCGGTGCTGTGAAAAGGTTGAGGCGTTCGAACGGGAACAGTGGCGTGAGGTAGTCGAAAGGCACGCGGTCGCGTACTTCTTCCGGGCTTTTGCCGTTGATATTATCCACCTTTAGGAGGGCAAAATATTTTTCACCTTCTTTCGGGGGACGGACGGAACCCTGTACCGTATCACCGGTTTTGAGTCCGAATAATTTTATCTGCGAAGGGGATACATACACATCATCCGGGGATGAGAGGTAATTGTAGTCTGATGAGCGCAGGAAGCCGTAACCATCAGGCATCATTTCAAGCACACCTTCTGAATTGATTACGCCATCAAATTCAATATTGAAAACCGGCTCGCGACGCTGTTGAGGCTGGTTGCGGTTGCCCTGGTTGTTGTTGTTGATAGGATTGCCTGCCTGCGGGGGATTCGGAGGCTGGGGGGCCGTTGATTCCGGCGGGAAGGCAATGGTATTGGAGGTTTCCGGCTGCTGTTCGTTGTTTACCTGTTTTGCCGGTTGTGGGGCTATAGCCCGCTCCTGTACTGGTTCTGCATTCGCTTCCGCTTCTTCCGGCTGGTCTTTTTCCTCGGCCTTTTTGCGTCCGCGTTTAACAGGGGCCTGTTTTTCTTCTTTTCTCGGAGCCGCTGCGGCTACCGCTTTTTTCACCGGTTTCTTTTCTTCGCCGGAGTCTTCCACGATTGCCTCTTCGGTACCGGTGGATGTGGAGGTCTTTACTATCCTTTTACGTTTGCCCTTGTCTTCCGGCTGGTTAGCGCTTGATTTTGCATTGGCGAGAGCCTGGCCGTCGAGGATTTTGTACACGAGGCCCTGTTTATCCAGCTTTTTTGCGTTGGGGATACTCAACTGCTCAGCAATGTCTAGCAGTTCTGGAACGAGCATGTCGTTCAGTTGCAGAATGTCGTACATAGAAATCTTGAAGTTTAACACGATGCCTTGATGAGGAAGGCGGAAAAAAGGGTAAAAGGTTGATTATTTTTTGAATGGAAATGCGGAAGTCCTGAGCAGTTAAAAGAGAGTTGTGAAACCAATCAGTCGTCTTTCCTGTGCAATTATACGCCCTTTTTCGGAGAATAAAAAAATTTTGGGCGATCGGAAATGCGTGGAAATCCTTAAAAATGCCCGATTGGCGGGGTTTCCAGCGGAATGCCCTTCAATGTTCACCGTGAAAATACCAGCAGCTGATGACCCGGCGAACATGGCCGGATGATGATGGCAACACCATCAGCCGGGAATAACATCAGTATCCGGGAGATTATTCCCATCGTTTCTACCTGACGGGTGCCGGCAGCAATTATCTTTGCCCTCCGAAATTTCAAGTTTATGTTCAACAAACGAATCAAGGTAAAAGAGCTGCTGGCACAGGATCCGCAGGAACAGACAGTAACAGTTATGGGTTGGGTACGCACCTTCCGCAATAACCAGTTTATAGCGTTGAATGATGGTTCTACCAATAATAATATCCAGGTAGTGCTCGAGCTTGGCAAATTTGAGGAAGTGCTCTTGAAAAGGATAACGACATCGGCCGCCATAAAGGTTACCGGAAAAATAGTAGCGTCGTTGGGCAAAGGGCAGAAGATGGATCTCGTTGCAGAAGCTGTTGAAATTCTTGGCGACAGCGATGCAGAGGTATATCCGCTGCAACCCAAGAAGCACAGTCTTGAATTCCTTCGCGAGAAGGCACACCTGCGGTTCCGTACAAACACATTTGGTTCGGTGTTCCGCGTGCGCCATGCACTGGCATTCGCAGTCCATAAGTTTTTCAATGAAAAAGGCTTTGTCTACATGCACACACCGATCATCACTGCGAGTGATGCGGAAGGTGCGGGTGAAATGTTTCGCGTGACCACTTTGCCGGTTGATGGTACTGCCCCGAGAAACGAGGACGGGACCGTGAATTATAAAGAAGACTTTTTCGGCAAGACAACCAACCTCACGGTAAGCGGACAACTGGAAGGCGAGCTTGGTGCTACCGCGTTTGGTGAGATTTATACATTTGGTCCAACTTTCCGTGCGGAGAACTCCAACACTGCACGGCACCTTGCGGAATTCTGGATGATTGAACCGGAGGTGGCATTCAATGATCTTGAAGACAATGCCAATCTTGCAGAGGAGTTTATCCAGTACCTGATCCGTTACGCGATGGAGCATAACCGGGAAGACCTGGAGTTCCTTGCCGCGAGGCTGGCGGAAGAAGAAAAACAACTGCCGCAGGACAAGCGGAGTGAAATGGGATTGATTGAAAAACTGGAGTTCGTCCTCGACAACGAGTTCCAGCGACTGACCTATACGGAAGCCATTGACATCCTCCGCGAAAGCAATCACAACAAGAAGAAAAAATTCCAGTACCCGGTCACGGGATGGGGGATGGATCTCCAGAGTGAGCATGAGCGTTACCTCGTGGAAAAACATTTTAAAAAGCCGGTGATCCTGATGAATTACCCTGCGGATATCAAGGCTTTTTATATGCGCCAGAACGATGACGCTACGGAAGGCCGCGGACAGACGGTGGCAGCCATGGATATACTCGCACCTGGCATCGGGGAAATTGTAGGTGGATCACAGCGGGAAGAGCGGCTTGACAGGCTGGAAGCAAGGATGAAAGAAATGGGAATCCCTGCGGAGGAATTAAGCTGGTACCTTGATACCAGAAGATTTGGTACAGTGCCGCACGCCGGCTTTGGGCTTGGGTTTGAGCGGATGGTATTGTTCGTGACGGGCATGACCAATATCCGGGATGTGATCCCATTCCCGCGTACTCCGAAGAACGCGGAATTCTAAGCAAAAGGAAAATGAATGTATAGCTGGCGGATCAACAGGTCCGCCATTTTTATTTTGCATGGAAACACAACACCGGTATCCTGGAGATTTCAATAAGGCCTTCCGTTGCACTCCGGCTGAACAGTGATTCAAAGAATCCATGCTGATGCGGTACGGTGATAACAAGGTCCATGTTATTTTCAATTGCAAAAGAACTGATGCCAGCACTCACCGAGTCCGCCACGACATGATGCACCGAAACTCCTGTAGTACTGAAAGAACCCAGGAGCCCTTTTTCATTCCCGGCATGCGGGCCTGCATCTGCGGATACCGATCCGGATAATGGCGAACTGACTACCGGAGCTGAAGCCGGATCATTTTTACCAACATGTACAACTGCCAGCGAAGAACCCGTGACGGATAATAATTCATTGATCGCAGCAGCGGGGAGTCCATCCGTATTTTTTGAAAGGTCCCACGCAAGTGCTGATTTTTTTATCCCGGTACCAAACTCCGTACCCTTTGGCACCACGAGCACCGGGTAGCTGCTATGCCGGATCACGGATAATGTTGTACTGCCAAAGACAGTCCTTTCAAAAGCGCTGTGACCGGTAGTGCCCATGACAATACATAAAGGGTCAAATTTCTGGCAACATAATTCGAGTTCGTCGGTGACGTCACCAAGCCGGGCTTCAGTTGATAACTGCAGCTTGCGCGAGCTGATATGTTTGAGGTCATTTGCAAGGCCTGCAAGTTTGCGCTCCGCATCTTCCTCCAGTTCTTCTGCCGGTATCAGTACTGTTGACGTTTCCGTAACAGCAATAGGTACCTGGTATACATGCAGCAGCACAAGTGGTGCATTAATGGCCAGTGCGAAATCGGCTGCATAATTCACCGCGCTCAGTGCGGCCGGCGAGAAGTCGGTGGGAACGATGATTGCTTTCATGCAAAATTCCATACAAAAATAAAGCCTGATAAAAGCTACGCGGTACTTGTATGGATTAAACACGGGCATGCGTCTCAGCAAAAAACCAAGCTTATGGCCAGTATGGAAAACAACGCACCTGCATTAAAAAAACGCGGAGTACGGGGAATGAAAAAAAGCAATGTACGGATCGACATGACCCCCATGGTAGACCTGGGGTTCCTGCTGATCACTTTCTTTGTGATGACCGCCCGGCTTGCGGAACCGGCGTCGTTGCCGCTGAATGTGCCGGCGGACGGTCCCCCGATCAGTACCGGGGAAACCGCCACGATGACGGTGCTGCTGAATGGCGATGATGTATTCTATTATCATGGCGACTGGGAACAGGCCCTGTCAGGCAATGCTGTTGTCCGGAGCTCGCTTGCCGGACGGACCGGCTTGCGGCAGGTGATCGGCGAGCGGCAGGCGTATCTCGACCAGCCGGGAGTGGAGAAGTTGGGTCGCGCCGGCCTGATGGTGATCATGAAAGTTGGTCCGGAGACAGATTATAACACGGTCGTAAGCCTGATGGACGAAATGCTGATCTCCAATGTGACCCGGCATGCCCTCGTGAAAATCTCCTCCGGCGAACTGGAATTCCTCAGCCGGAAACAGTAATCCGACCGTTCATCCCGGGTTTCCCGCCGCTCAAAAATCCCGCAAAAAGTTTTTCCAGCAGGTGCGGGAAACTCAAAAACCGCATCCGGCGGGCCTTCGGGCCCGCTTTTTCGTTCCCGGTTATACGGATTACTGTGAAAAATATGGTACTTTGTTTTGCATAGTACCAATTATCACCCTATCTTTGATTTGTCAAACAGAAAAAACGAGTTTATGAACATTGAAAATACACAAAGCCAGATGCGGAAGGGGATCCTGGAATTCTGTATTCTCTCCATTATCCGACGCGGGGAAGCTTACCCGAGTGATATTGTGGAAGAGATGAGGAACGCCGGTCTCCAGATTCTGGAGGGCACACTCTACCCCCTCCTCACCCGCCTCAAAAATGCCGAAATGCTCACTTACCGCTGGGTGGAAAGCAATTCGGGACCGCCCCGGAAATATTTCCTGCTTACCGAAAAGGGCGAGAGTTTTTATAAAGAACTCGAGCAGACCTGGACGGAGCTCTCCAACGGAGTGAATGCACTTACCCAGGGATCAACCACATAACAGAAACACCGTCTCAAAAACGGAAAAGCTTCAACCACAAAAATTTCACACATGAAAAAGATCATCAACATAAACCTTAGCGGCAGGGTGATTCCCATCGAGGATTCAGCTTACGAAAAACTGCAGGCTTATATTGAAAGCCTCCGCCGCTACTTTGCCAACGAAGAGGGCCGGGATGAGATCATCAATGATATTGAAAGCCGCATCGCGGAGCTGATGAATGACAAGGTCCGCAAGGGCGCGTCAGCTGTGACCGACGCCGATATAGATGAAATCATCGCTTCCATGGGACGCCCGGAGGACTTTGATGCCGATAACGAAACAGCCGGTTCCGCCCACCAGGATTTCAGCAGCAAGCAGGGATCACAGGGATCGCAGGGATCACAGGGTCAGCAGGGGGCGCAGGCAGAGAGTGAACCTTTCACCCGCACGCGTCCACGCACCCGCCTGTACCGCAACACCAGCGATAAGTTCGTGGGTGGTGTATGCAGCGGGATCGCAGCCTACCTGAACGTAGACCCTGCGATAGTGCGGATCCTGTTTGCCATCATCACCTTTGGTGGTTTTGGTATCGGCTTCCTTATCTATATCCTGCTCTGGATGATCCTGCCAACCAGCGATCTTGACGGATACCGCGGCAAACGACTCTACCGCAACCCCGAGGATAAAGTCATCGGTGGTGTGGCTGGCGGTCTGGCTGCCTATTTCAACAAGGAAGCAAGGATTATCCGCCTGATCTTTGCGGGTCCGTTACTTCTCAGCCTGGTACTGGCAGTTATTGACGGTGTCTTTTCCTGGAACCATCACTTCGATTTTTTCCCAAGCCTGGTATTCGGTTCCCTGAACGCAACACTCTGTATGATTTACATCGTACTCTGGATTGTCCTTCCTGAAGCCCGTACTAATTATGAAAAAATGGAAATGCGCGGCGAGCCGGTTGACCTGCAGAGCATCCGCCAGAACGTGCGCGAACAGATGGGGAATGTAAACGAACGTATGAAGAGCTGGGGCGAAGAGGTAAAACAATCAGCCCAGGAATGGTCAAAGAAAGCAAGTGACTATGCAAGCACCAGGGGCAAAACATTCGCCAGCGAAGTGGGCTCCACGGCAGGACGCACAGGTGCCGGGATCGGTCATGCGATCGGTGTACTGTTCAAGGTCTTTTTCATGTTCATTTTCGGAGCTATTGCCTTTGGATTATTTGTGGCAGTGATCGCACTGATCTTTGGTGGCGCGGCATGGTGGCCGGTAAATAATTTTATCTGGACCGGTAATTCACAGCAACTCTATGCATGGGGTACCCTCCTGTTCTTCCTCGCGGTTCCGCTGATCGGCATCATCACCTGGATTGTCCGCCGCCTGCTGAAAGTGCGGTCGCGGAACAGCTACCTGGGTTGGACATTCGGGTTTCTCTGGACAATCGGATGGGTTGCGATGATCCTGCTGGTATCCAGCATCAGCAACGATTTCCGCAATAAGGAATCAGTGGCTGTACCAATTCAGGTTAACCAGCCTGCACAAGACAGGATGATCCTGACCATCACTGATCCGGTGTTGTACAATAACAGCAACTTCATGTGGTCAAGTCATACCGGCGAAGGGTTTTCGCTGACAGACGATACGCTGAAACTTTCACAGGTAAATATCCGGTTTGAAAAAAGCAGCAATGCCGATTACCGGGTGACCCTGATCAAATACGGGTTTGGTAACTCCAGGGCTGATGCGCTCGCAAGGGCGGAGAGAGTGCAGTACAATGTCCGTTCATATGACAGCCTGCTGGACCTCGGAAACGGATTTGCCGTTGGCCGCGAGAGCAAGTACCGCGGACAACACGTTGAGATCGTAGTGGAAGTGCCAGTCGGGAAAAAAATCCGCTTTGATGAAAGCGTGTATGACAAGATCAGTGGTGTGGATATCGACTGGGGTCGCATCCGCCGCAACGGCCGCCACCGCGATTACTATGAACGCCGGTACGACTGGAGATCCGGTATCGATTATACCATGGACGCAAGCGGTGACCTCATCGATGTGAATGGCCGTGCAATCCAACAACAGACACCTGCCCCGGGCAATGGCTATCGCTACGACAACGAGAAAACGCTCGAGGAGCGCGAGCGGATCTGGAAAGAAGAGGGGGAACGCCTCGAACGGGAGAAGAAACAGAAAACAGATACCAGCCGGCCAGCCCGGATCGGACAGGCAGCAGGCACTGAGCCGGCCGGTGACGATGAATCAATGGATGATGAAGAAACGGATTCGTATAGTTTCAACGTGCTCTCACCGGTGGATGCAGTGGTGAAATTTTACTAAAAACGGTTGAAGCTGTTCCACTAACCAGGAACCGGAATGAGCCCCTGCAAAGGGGCTTTCTCCGTTATGGTACCTTGCCTTACATTTGCAGCATCAAAAAACAAAAATGAAAAATACAGCCCTGACCCGTACTCATATTGCCGCCGGTGCCAAGATGGTCCCTTTTGCAGGATACAATATGCCCGTGAGCTATACCGGTATCAATGATGAACATGCGGCAGTACGGAAAAATGCAGGTGTATTTGACGTGAGCCATATGGGCGAATTCATCCTTAAAGGTGAACATGCACTCGACCTGATCCAGCGGGTAACCAGTAATGATGCGGCAAAACTCAAAGCCGGACATGCCCAGTACAGCTGCCTGCCCAACCATGACGGCGGCATCGTGGACGACCTGCTGGTTTACTGTATGGAAGAAAACAAATCCTATATGCTGGTGGTGAATGCATCCAATATCCGGAAAGACTGGGACTGGATCAGCAGCTTTAACACCAATAACGTGGAAATGCACGACATCTCCGAGAAGACAGGCCTTCTTGCGGTACAGGGGCCGAATGCCACCCGGATCCTGCAGCCGCTCACAGGGATCGACATCATGAACATGCCTTACTACACATTTGCCAAAGGCCGCTTTGCAGGGGTAGAGAATGTGCTGGTCAGCGCCACGGGTTATACCGGTGCCGGCGGGGTTGAAATTTATTTCCCGGTGGAAAGCCAGGACCAGGATAATAACGCCGTAAAAATCTGGAATGCCATATTTGAAGTGGGCCAGGCGGACGGGATCAAACCTGCCGGACTGGGATCGCGGGATACCCTCCGTCTTGAAATGGGCTACTGCCTTTACGGGAATGATATCGATGACAGCACGTCCCCGCTGGAAGCGGGTCTTGGATGGATTACCAAATTCACCAAGGAGTTTACCAACCGGCCAAGCTTTGAAGAACAGAAGAAAAATGGACTTTCGCGCAAACTGGTTGGCTTTGAACTGGTTGACAAGGGAATTCCCCGCCATGGTTACGAGATTGCAGATGAGGAAGGGAAAACAATCGGTGTGGTCACATCCGGAACGCAGTCGCCCAGCCTCGGAAAAGCGATCGGCATGGGCTATGTAAAAACTCCCTTTGCGTCCATCGGCACAACCATTTTTATCAGGGTCCGCGAAAAGCTGTTACAGGCAAAAGTGGCCAAACTCCCCTTTGCCTGAGCCGGAACGGCCAATGGGACAGACTGCGCAGGTGGGTGGGCTAAAGCCCTTTTGCATGATTATTGCTTGATAGCGGCGAAGAACCAGCTAAAAACCACTCCATGCCCAGTATCCATCTCACAACATTTATCGCTGCGCCGGCCGACCGTGTGTTCGATCTCGCACGCAGTATCGATCTCCACAAGTATTCCATGACCCATCATAAGGAAGAAGCCGTGTCCGGTACACGGTTCGGACTGATTGAGAAGGGCGAAACAGTCACCTGGAAAGCAAAACACCTGTTCAAGACCCGTTTTCTCCGGACCCGGATCTCGGAGATGTTGCGGCCGACGGCCTTTACCGATGAACAGGAAGAAGGCGATTTCCGCTCCATGAAACATGTACATATTTTCAAACCCTGCGACAACGGTACTATCATGATCGACCAGTTTGATTTTGAAATGCCCTACGGTGCGCTGGGCAAGGGCCTGGGTAAGGTATACCTGACCCGTTATATGCGTAAACTGCTCGAAACCCGCAACAAAACCATCCGCGAGTATGCGGAAACGGAGCAATGGAAGAAGGTTTTACAGAAATAATCCCATTTAGCCCCATTGCGTTATTTTTGCGCCCTTATTTATGAGCAAGAAACCTTCCCTGCATACATCACTTTCGCCCGCACTGCTGAACCTGTACGACCTGAACAATGCAGTAGTGGTAGTGATCGATGTGTTCCGCGCTACCTCCACCATTGCGTCAGCACTTTTTAATGGTGCGAAGTCCGTCATCCCGGTGGACTCCGTACCAAAGGCAATTGAAATCAGCAGGAATATCGACGGCATCGCCGCGGGGGAACGGGACGGAAAAATAGCAGATGGCCTTGTGCATGGCAACTCCCCTCTCGAATATTCGCGTGAGTTTATTGAGAACCGTACACTGGTGCTCACCACTACCAATGGCACCCGCTTGCTGCACATGGCACTTGAACGCGGCGCAGATACGATTGTTACCGGTTCATTCCCGAACCTCGGTGCAGTATGTGAATACCTGGTGCATGAAAATAAGGATGTGGTGCTGGGTTGCGCAGGATGGAAAGACCGCTTCAACCTCGAAGACACCCTGTTTGCAGGGGCCGTGATCAGCCAGGTAAAAAAACATTTTGAGATCCATTGTGACAGCTCGCTTATGGCCGAAACCATGCACCAGAAATACAGGAACAACATGATCGGCGCGGCGAAAAAATTCACGCATTACCACCGCCTGGTGGAGCGTTTCGGACTGATCGACGATATCCAGTTCTGCCTCACTCCGGACATTGCAAATGTGATCCCTGTATACCACGAAGGAAAGCTGGTGGTGCCGGGAAAATAAAAAGCAAAACTATACAAGATAGGGCTTTTTCCCGGGTCCCGGAACAGCCAAAAAATTTGCTTCATTTTTCAAGGAAAAACGAATGAGTTTCGTTTAGATTTGCCGGTTGCCCTTCTTTGGGACAGACCGGAAAGTCCGGCTGCACGGGGGTAACGGCGATTTTGTACATCAAAAACTAAGAATGGCGTTACCACATCTGCTGAAGTACGTTTACACCCATGGAACCGATGAAGTGATCCGTCGCGGTAAAAAAATACATGCGATTGGTTATGTGGAACTGATCGAATACGACGACCTGTTTGGCTCTGCGGTATTCCGTGTAAAAGACGATAGTTATTCCACCTATTACAAGGTCCATATCCACAAGTTCAAGGATGCAAAAGAGCTTTCGCTCCGATGCAGCTGCCCATACAATATCGGTGATATCTGCCGTCATGAAACAGCATCGCTGTTCCAGTTGCAGGAGATGATCGACAAGGGCCAGCTGGAGGCAGAAGATGTGGCCTACGACCAGCGTCATACGGTGGCAAAAATGAAGTCGATCGAACTCAAAACGCTTCGATTGCTTTCTTCCCCGGAGATCTTCAACGAAGCCGAATTATGGCTCCGCACCAATAAGGCAAAAATTGAACTGGCCGAAAACGAAACTGTCAAAGCCAGTGTAACCATCAATGGTGAAGTATACAAAATCCTGCTCCGCAAAAACGAGGAAAGGAATTTCGACACCAGTGCAGACTACGTGGATCCGGAACATCCGCTCTCCCTCCCCAAAGTCATTGTGTTCCTTCAGTTACTCAACGCACATGGCGCTAATTATTTTGACAGTATCCGTAACTGGGACAAGGAAAAAAACAAACTGCTAGAGGCATATGGTTACTCGCTCTCCGATGACCTGAAAGGGAAATTTGAGTTTGCGTATAAGGAAGGGAAACCCTTTCTCCGCGTACTGGATTCGAGTATCAAGCGGGTGGCACCACTGGTCACAACCCCCCGGCCCGTGCTGCAGCAACAGGAAAAAAAGGAAGAAGAAATGCCGGTTGAGGTGCAGGAAGTGGCGGTACGGCCACAACTCAGGCTGGGCGTGGTTTTCAACTTTAATAAAAAACAATACCCCTATTTTACCATCGATGCCATCACGGGCGAACCCAATGACGCCAATGACGGGTTTGCGGGCAAGGTGGAAAAACCCGATATCAGCCGGTATCTCGACCTCGACAAACTGATGGAGGAAGACAAACAGTTGCTGACAGTGCTGCGCAAACTGCAGGATGTGGAGATCAATAAATACATCAGCCGCAATTCGCCGTTCTCCGGGATCTGGGAAAACATCATCCACCAGGAAGGGGAAGACCTGCCTGGTGAGACCAAGGAGCTGATGGCAGAGTACCTGTTTCCCCGTATAAAAAAAATGTGCATCGAACATTCGGATAAGGCGCTCTTTTATACCCTTGCCGAAAACAAGCCGTTCAAGACCGCTAACCTCGAACCCCTGCAGGTATCCCGCGAAGAAGCAAGACCCCATTTTTTCGTCCGGAAAAATGCGGCGTATACCGTGGAATGCCTGGTAAAGGCGGAGGGCATGGATTATGACCTCGGTGACAATGAATGCAACAGTCCGCTCTTTTTCCTTTATAACAACCAGCTCTTCTGCTGGAAGGACAATGAAGTGGTGCACCTCGTGGAAAAATTCCTGCCCGACGGGAAAATGGAAGTAGCGGTGGATGACTGGGAAAAAACACTGCAGGAATTTATCCTTCCACTTGCCAAAGAACATAAACTTGATTTTGATAAATCGCTGGTACAGGAAATACGTGACGGGGATCCCGAGGTAAAACTCTTCCTAGTTGAAAAGGGCGACTACCTTGTGTTCCAGCCCTCTTTCTCCTACAAGGGTTTTGAAACCAGGTCACGCGACCGCGATGAGATCGTGGTGCCGCAGGGCGACAAGGTAGTGCTGGTCCACCGCAACCGTGAAGTGGAAAAGCAGTTCATCGATAAACTGCAGAACCTGCACTCGAATTTTATTGTGAACGAGGAAAACGGATCACTGGCACTCAAAGGCACGGATGTGCTGAAGAACAACTGGTTCTTCCTTTTCGTGGATGCGATGAAGGAGATGAAGACGCCCGTGTTCGGTTTTGAAGCATTGAAAAATTTCCGCTTCAACACAGCGAAACCACAGACCAAAATATTTATCAGCAGTAATACCGATTGGTTTGATGCAAAAGTTGATATCGTGTTTGGCGACCAGAAAGTCACCGTTGCCGATGTGAAACGGGCGCTGGCCAACAAGCAGCAGTTTGTGCAGCTGAATGATGGTACACTTGGGATCCTGCCGGAAGAATGGCTGAAAAAATATTCTCTCCTGTTCCGTGTAGGTGAAGGCAACAGCAACAACCTGAAACTCTCCCGCTATCACCTGAGTGTAGTCGATGAACTTTATGAATCACGGGATGAAGAAGAACTGGCCGTACAGCTGGAAGAAAAGTACGAGAAGCTGCGGGAGTTCAACAAAATCCGGGAAATACCGCCACCAGCGCATCTCGCGCCGATCCTGCGGCCGTACCAGATTGCCGGTTTCCAGTGGCTCAATTACCTAAAAGATATCAAGTGGGGTGGCATACTGGCGGATGACATGGGTCTTGGTAAAACGGTGCAGGCGCTTTCTTTCCTTGAACATTCCCGTGCTGAAATGGGGAATATCAAGGCGCTGGTAGTGTGTCCGACCACCCTGATTTATAACTGGGAGAATGAGATAAAAAAATTCACCCCGAAACTGACTTACCGCATCCATCACGGTGCTACGCGTACGCGGTCGCGCGAGGAGATCCTTGATCACGATGTGACCATCACCACCTACGGCACACTGCGCAGTGATATCAAACTGCTGGTTAGTGTGACATTTGATTTTGTAGTACTTGATGAAAGCCAGGCAATCAAAAACCCCGCGAGCAAGGTAACCAAGGCCGCCAGCCTGCTCAACGCCAAACACCGCCTCTGCATGAGTGGTACCCCGCTGCAGAATAATACATTTGATGTGTTTGCGCAGATGAACTTCCTCAACCCGGGTATGCTCGGTACGATGGAATTCTTCCGGCAGGAGTTTGCGATACCTATCGATAAATTTGGTGAGCAGGACCGCAAGGAGCACCTGAAAAAATTACTGTATCCGTTTATATTAAGACGTACAAAGGAACAGGTTGCCAAGGACCTCCCATCCAAACAGGAGATGATCCTCTGGTGTGAGATGGAAGATGAACAGCGCAGGATTTATGATGCGTACCGGAATGATTTCAGGGACAAAATCCTTGGCACCATCCAGGAACAGGGTATCCAGAAATCGCAGCTGACCATCCTGCAGGGCCTGATGAAGCTGCGCCAGATCTGCGATTCCCCGGCAATCATGAATGAGGATGAAAAGCTGGAAAACCATTCCATTAAACTCGAGGAACTCGGTCGCGAAATCACAGAAAATATCAGCAACCACAAAGCCCTCGTGTTTTCGCAGTTCCTCGGCATGCTGGCTCTTATCCGGGCGAAGCTGGACGAGCTGGGTGTGAAATACGAATACTTCGATGGTTCCACATCCGCGCCTGACCGGGAAAAAGCCATCCAGAGTTTCCAGAACGACGACGGGGTACGCGTATTCCTGATCTCCCTGAAAGCCGGTGGTGTGGGTCTCAACCTTACCGCGGCAGACTATGTATATATTGTCGATCCCTGGTGGAATCCGGCTGTAGAGCAGCAGGCCATTGACCGGACGCACCGTATCGGGCAGACGAAAAACATTTTCGCCTACCGGATGATCTGTAAGGATACGATCGAGGATAAGATCCTCTCCCTGCAGGACAAAAAGCGTGCGCTGGCAAAAGACCTGATTGCAGATGATTCCTCGTTTGTGAAAAGTCTCAGCCGCGAAGACGTGGAATACCTGTTCAGTTAGTACTTCACAGACTTGAAACTTCTATGGCCCGGGCAGGATCCAGCCCGGGCAACTGATCGCCGCGCGCAGTTACGATCCCCTGCAGGTCTATATTTTCCTGCCGCTGGTCGGTGCCTGTTTACCAGTCATCCATATTTGCGCCGGTGGCAAAGTCGCAGCGAAGGTTATTGAAGGGGTTTACGTCTAACTTCGTACAACCACAAATAACACATGAGAATCTTCCTTATCCTGACCGCTTTGTGTCTTGCCCTTACTGCCCGATCACAGAAACCTGACGGTGTGATCCGTGGCAAACTCGTTGACAGCACCAGCAAACAACCCATTACCGACGCCACGCTCTCACTCCTGCTGGCGAAGGACTCCAGCCTTGTAACCTTTACATTAAGCAATAAAACCGGGGGATTTGAGATCAGGGGTCTTGCGCCTGCTGACTACCGCCTTGTAATTACCCACCAGGCATATTCGGAGATCAGGAAACGGATTTCCCTGACAGCAGACAACAAAACCGTCGATCTCGGGGAGTTGTTTCCTTCCAATAATGTGCGGACGCTGGATGAAGTGATAGTCACCAGTGAAGCCCCGATCCAGGTGAAAGGGGATACGGTGCAGTTTAATGCCAGCGGTTTCAAAACCCAGCCGAATGCAACCGTGGAAGACCTGCTGAAGAAGTTGCCTGGTATGGAAGTGGACAAGGACGGGAATGTAAAAACCCAGGGCGAGCAGGTCCAGAAAGTGTTTGTGGATGGCAAGGAATTTTTCGGGACCGACCCCAAGCTGGCAACCAAAAACCTGACAGCCGATATGGTGGAAAGTGTACAGGTATTTGATGATATGAGCGAGCAGGCAAAGTTCACCAAAATCGAAGACGGCTCCCGTAGCAAGACCATCAATATCAAGCTGAAGAAGGACCGGAACAAAGGGTATTTCGGGAGGGCACTGGCTTCCTATGGTACCAAGGACCGTTATGAAGGCAACCTCAGCTTTAATAAATTCAATGGTAACCAGCGTATATCGGTACTCTTCAATGCCAATAATATCAATAAACAGGGCTTTTCGTTTTCTGATGTAATCAGCTCCATGGGCGGGTTCAGCGGATTTGGCGGTGGCGGCGGCATTGGCGGCGGCGGTATGGGTGGCGGCATGCAGATGGTATCGGTACGTGGCGGTGGTGGTGGCGGCATGGCTTCCCTGCTGGGAGGAGGATCCGGTACCACGGGGATTATCCGCTCGCTTTCCACGGGAGTCAACTTCTCCGACCAGTATGGCAGCAAGCTCAAGCTCACCGGGAGTTATTTTTTCTCCAACAGCAATACCGACCAGGAACAGGACCAGCTGCGACGGAGTACGTTTGCCAATGACTCGGTGGCCACACTCAGCCGCCAGTCGGTTTCAAATAACCTGAACCAGAACCACCGGGTAAACCTGCGGCTGGAATACCAGATCGACAGTATGAACTCGATCATGTACACACCCAGTTTTACCGCGCAGCATTCTGAAAACAGCAGCCTTGACACATCCTTTACCTTGTCTTCCGTGCCCGGACAGGATTTCCTGTCTGTAACCAACCGGTCATACAACAATAATAAGAGGAACGGGACCAACCTGAACAATAACCTTCTTTTCCGTCATAAATTCGGTAAGACAGGACGGACGTTTACGCTTGGATGGACCAATACATTCGGCAACAGCAGTGCCAACGGACTGACGCAGTCGCGCAACCTGTTTTATGAAAAAGACGCGACGGTGTACAACAACCTCCTGCAGGACCAGCAATACTCGCAGGATACGCGGACCAATAACCATACAGTCAGTACTTCCTATACTGAACCTATCGGGCTGAACAAGATCATCGAGATGAACTACGCCTTCACCCGCAACCAGAGCAATTCGAAAAAGGAAACCTTTAATTACGACGCCGTAACGGGCAGGTACGATGAGGTGAATGAATTGCTGACCAACAATTTTGAAAACACATTCCTTGCACACCGCGTTGGAGCCAATTTCAGGCTGCAGCAGAAAAAATATAATTACCAGCTTGGCATCGGTATCCAGAATTCAACACTGGAGAGCAACAGCTGGCTGGCAAGCACCGGCAAGGATTCAACAAGCAGGGCTTCATACACCAACTTTTTCCCGACAGCCAATTTCAATTTCACACCCTCACGAAGCAAAAACCTCCGGTTCAGCTACAATGGCCGGACAAACCAGCCAACCATCACGCAGCTCCAGAACGTGCTGGACGTGTCTGATCCGCTGAACCAGAAAATCGGGAACCCTGACCTGAAGCAGGAGTTCACCCATAACATGAACCTTAACTACAACAGCTTCGATATCCTGACCTTCCGGTTCCTCGCAGCAAACCTTTCGTTTACTTCCACCAGCAACCGGATTGTAAACAGCATTGACACCGTCAGCCGCGGCATCCAGCTGACCCGCCCGGAAAATGTGGACGGGTACTACAGGGCTTCCTCTTTTATCACACTTGGCCTGCCATTCAAGAACCCCAAACTGAAAGGATCGAGTCTCAATTTTTCAAATAACATGGCCTATGTGCGGGATGTAAGCCTGCTGTACAAACAGGAAAACATCAGCAAGACATTTACGGTGGGCCAGGGCGCCGCTCTCAGCCTGAATAAGGAAAAATACAATGTGGGCATCCGTGCAAACCTGTCTTACAATGATGTGCGGTATTCGGTGAACAGGGAATTGAATGAAGATTATTTCACCCAGACCTATGCTACCGACCTGACATACAAAATCGGGAAAAGCCTGATACTGGCTACCGATTTTGACCTGCTGGTGAACACCGGTCGTGCTGCGGGTTTCAACCAGAACATCCCGCTCTGGAATGCGAGCCTCAGCAAACAGATTTTCAAAAAGAAAAATGCGGAGATCAGATTGTCGGTCAATGATATCCTGAACCAGAACCAGAGTATCCTGCGGACAACGGGTGACAACTACATCCAGGATACGAGGAGTATGGTGCTGCGCCGTTACTTCATGATCGGCTTCCTGTTTAACCTCAACAAAATGGGTGGTGCAAGGAATCCGATGCAGGGTCCCCCGATGCCACCGGGAATGAACCGGATGATGGATCGTAATATCCGCGTGCAATAAATACCGGCCTGGCGGATGATGCGCATAATGGATGCTGAAAATAGTATGCAGCAGGATCCAGGGGTCACCGCAAACAACATATGGACAGCAAAATAAAATCCCCTGCCTGGCAGGGGATTTATTATAATGGTTGGGTTAGTAAACGTAGGTCAGCGCCTGCGGGCATAACTGCCGGCAGCCGGAGATGATCCGGTTATGAAAACGGCAAGCACAGACTTCAGCAGGAACAGGATGTTGAATGAAGGTTTGTAATAGCTGCGATAGATCATCGCCTCTTCATGTGAATGTGTTATGTTCTGTTTCATATTGGATTTTTTAAGTGGTTGAAGAAAGAACGAAAAATAATTGTTGAAAAGTATGTAAAAGAAATAATATTTTTTTTCTTTGTCCCTGATTACTAACCCATAAATCCATTACCGTTGAAAAAAATCGTAAAATCCCTGTGTATAACAGGGCTATCCCTCGGGCTCATGCTATCCGCAAATGCCCAGTTAAGCCTCGCTAACAACAATCTTGGCCACGACCTCAAAAAAATCATCCGCGACTATCCCAACCAGTTTGCCCACCTGCAGGGGCCGGTGATGGAGGAGAAAACGCAGGTCACGGACTACGAACTGAACTTCACAATTGCCGGTGCCGAGAGCTCTTCCATTACAAAGTATTCAACCAAAGGCAAGCCGGTGGTGAGTTGTGAGGCGGTGATACTGACTTCCGAAAGCTTTGAAGAAGCCAGCAAAAAGTATCGCGCACTCTATTCACTGTTCAACAACATGGCCGTAAAGATGGATAACGGGGTGGTGTTTTACCTGAAAGGCGAGTATGCAAAACCAGTGGAAGAGGTGAAGTTCAGCAGTACTGTGCTGGTGTTTGAAAAGCCGGACATGTATGTGTCGAAAATGAAGATTGAAATTGCCATGCACTATGACCTCATGGAATGGAAGGTGAAATTCAGGATTTATGAACGCGAGCGGGAAGACGATGAGCGTGGCGACATGATCGAGGAAGAGGAAATTTAACCTTCATTAACCTTATTGATATACTGGTTAACCCGCTTTGAAAAAGCAGCAGGATAGTTTCGCATCCGATCAACAATCGGTTTATGAAACAGATTTCCCTGCTGCTTTTTTTTATCCTCCCGGCACTTGTAGTCACAGCCCAGCGCGGATCCGTGAGCGGCGTGGCATACGACAGCATCGGATCACGCAGACTTCCGGACGTGACTGTCACCGTCCTGCGCCGGTCGGATTCCACCCTGGTTTCCTTTAACCTCAGCAGCAGTTCCGGTTATTTTAAAATAAGCAACCTGCCGGATGGTGACTATCGCCTGCTGGCCAGCCATATCGGCTACCATAACAGCAGCCGGAGTTTCAGCATTACTGCGGCTGCCCGCGAGGTGGACCTGGGTACACTGGTGATGGCTGATAAATCGGTCATCCTGTCGGAAGTGGTGGTCAGCAGCGAGGCACCACCAGTCACCCTCGTTGGCGATACAGTCCAATACGATGCGGACGCTTTCAGGACGCAGCCCAATGCGAACGTAGAACAGCTGCTGAAGAAAATGCCCGGCATCCAGGTTGAACGTGACGGGACAATAAAGGCCAATGGCGAAACGGTTAAACGCATACTCGTCGACGGCAAGGAGTTTTTTGGCAATGACCCGAAAATGGCAACAAAGAACCTTCCGGCCGATGCGGTGGATAAGGTGCAGATGTATGACCGTCGGAGTGACCAGTCGACGCTTACCGGGTTTGACGATGGCAACAGTGAAAAAACCATCAACCTCAAACTGAAGGAGAGTAAAAAGAAGGGATTGTTCGGGAAAATAAGTGCCGGTGCGGGTTCGGACGACCGCAAGGAGGCGCGCATGAATGTCAACTCTTTCCGGGGAGCCAGGCAATTGTCGGCGTTAGCCATGGGAAACAATACCAATACGGAGGGGTTTGGGTTTTCCGATATCGGGAGTTTCGCCGGGGATGCAGGCAGGACCGGGCCTGGCGGACGGGTAACACAGGAACAGGCCTCGGCAATGGCGTCGGCTGCATCCACCAACCAGGGCATCCGCACTATCTGGGGTACAGGCCTGAACTATAACAATATCATTGGTACGAAGACGGACTTCACCAGCAATTATTTTTACAATCATTTCAATCCCGCCACCAGCACCAATTCTGAACGCACTTATCTTTTACCCGATTCCAGTTACAACTACAGCCAGCGATCGGATAACAGGGTGTATAATAACAGCCATCGCCTCAATCTTGGTATCGATTACCGGATAGACAGTTTCCATTCCATTAAAATCAATCCGTCATTGGGTGTCCAGCATTCACGGTCTGATGTAACCAGCAATTACCTGCAATCGGGCAGCGATGGACGGCTGAGCAACAGCGGTTACAATAACTTCCGGCGTGAGTCAGATGCAATCAATTTCCGGACAGACCTCTTATTCCGGAAGAAGTTCCGACGGAAGGGCCGCACATTTTCATTAAGCCTGCAGGGTATCGTCAATACCAGTGATGGAGAGGGCTGGCAGGAGTCGGTCAATGAATTCCATCCGCAGCCGGGTCCTTCCTACAGGGACTCCATCAACCAGAATAGTTTTGACCAGGCTTCGCAGAAAGGGCTCACCGGCCGGGCGGTATATACCGAACCGGTCTTCCGGCGCTCGCTGCTTGAGTTCAGCGTTGCGAAGAGTTCGACCAGCAGCAGTTCGGCTAAACAGGCATATGATTTCAATAAATCCACCAGCCGGTACGACCGCCTCAACGATTCACTCAGCAATGATTTTGAAACTACTTACGGATATACCAGTGCAGGGCTGCGGATCCGGGCGATACGTGGTAAACTGAATTATACTGCGGGCGTCACCTGGCAACATGCAACGCTCGAGGGGCGTGTGATTGCCGGGCAGAAGGATGTGGACCTGGGCAAAGGGTTCAGTAACCTGCTGCCCAATGCCCGCGCGCAGTACACATTTATCCGCAATAAAAGCCTCACACTGAATTACAACAGTTATACCCAGCAGCCCGCGGTGAGCCAGTTGCAGCCCGTTCCGGATATCAGCAACCGGCTGAATATCTATGAGGGCAACCCGGAGCTGAAGCAGGAGTTCATCCATTACCTCACCCTGAATTACATGGGCATAAATCCATTCCGGAATCGCAGTTTTTTTGTGTTCCTGACGATGGCACGAACCGATAACAAAATCGTGAATTCCGATTCGGTGTTTGCCAGCGGGATCAAAAAGACCAGGCCGGTAAATGTGGATGGGGTGTATAACTACAACGGCGATGTAAGCCTGGGGCTGCCGATGCGTTTTGCCAAAGGCACAATGCAGCTTGGAACACGTGCCTCGTACAGCCGCGGACAGCAGTTTGTGAATGGGTCAGCCAATACGATCGGGGCGTTTACAGTTGGTCCGCGGATATCATTGAGTTCGCGGCCAACCGAAAAAATCGACATCCAGGCAGGAGGCACGTTCAATTACAACAGGACGGGGTATTCATTGCAACCCGCTTTCAACACCAGTTATTTTTCACAGGTCTATGATGCGGATTTCAACTGGGAGTTGCCCCGGAAGATTTATTTCAGTACGGAATTTACCTATACCATCAATAACCGCCTGGCGGAAGGATTCAACGCGCGAGTTCCATTGTGGAATATGTCGGTCAGTAAACAGTTCATGAAGTTCAACCGCGGGGAAATAAAACTGCGGGTAAATGACCTGCTGAACCGCAACCAGGGCGTCAGCCGCACGAGCAACCAGAGTTATATCGAGGATACACGGGTGAATACCCTCCGGCGTTATGTGATGCTGAGTTTTACGTATAGTCTCAGCAAAAGCGCTGCAGGCGGAGGTTCCGGTGGTAATGGGTTTATGATGATCAGGAATTGACCGCCGCTTCCTCGGACTTCCATTGTTTTTCCATGTAAAAGGTGCCAAATGGGATGATGGATGCAATGAAGGCCTTGATACCCCACAACCAGGTACGGTTGTATTCAGATTTTACCGTGAAAGCAAGGACCATAAAACCAACAAAAAGGAAACCGTGTGCATAACCCACAATTTTTACCGGTAGTGGTTCATGCAACAGGTATTTTACGGGCATTGCGATAAAGAGCAGCACAAGGAAAGAAATACCTTCCGCCAGTGCGACTTTACGGAAGAGTGAGTAGGTCCTGGTTGATTTCATGATATGTCCTTAATAGTCTACTACCTGTTCTTCGATCATTTCAGGTATTTCCCGCCATTCATACTGCTGGTTGCGGAGCTGTGGTTCAAATCCGGCATCACGGATAGCGTCCTGGATAGTTTTATAGGTGAAACGGTGTGGGGCACCCGCCGCACTTACCACGTTTTCCTCGATCATGATGGAGCCGAAGTCGTTGGCCCCTGAATGCAGGCAGACCTGTGCGGTCTGCTTGCCAACCGTAAGCCAGCTGGCCTGTATATTTTTTACATTCGGCAGCATGATGCGGCTCAGCGCGATCATGCGGATGTACTCGTCAGCCGTGGTCAGGTTATGTACACCGCGGATCCGGGTGAGGAGGGTGTCCACATCCTGGAACGTCCATGGGATGAATGCCAGGAAACCCTTGGCTTCAGCGGGTTTGCGCGACTGTACCTCACGGATTTTCACCAGGTGTTCAAAACGTTCCTCGATTGTTTCCACATGGCCAAACATCATGGTCGCAGATGTGGTGATATTGAGTTTATGCGCTTCATGCATGATATCCAGCCATTCCTGCGCCCCGCATTTACCTTTTGAGATAAGTCGGCGTACGCGGTCAATCAGGATCTCGGCACCTGCACCAGGCAATGAATCCATGCCTGCTTCCTTCAGTGCCATGAGTACTTCGCGGTGGGTGCTCTTTTCAAGTTTGGTGATATGCGCTACTTCGGGGGGGCCGAGTGCATGGAGTTTAATGGTGGGGAACTCTTCCTTGATCTGGCGGAAGGTGCTGGTATAAAATTCAAGACCGAGACCAGGGTGGTGACCACCCTGCAGGAGGAGCTGGTCGCCGCCATAACGCAGGGTTTCGGAAATCTTCTTCCGGTAAACGGGCATTTCGGTGATATATGCTTCGGCATGGCCCGGGATGCGGAAGAAGTTGCAGAATTTGCAATTGGCCACGCAAACGTTGGTGGTATTGACATTGCGGTCAATCTGCCAGGTTACTTTCCCGTGGGGAACCTGGATTTTCCGAAGGCCATCTGCCACGTACATCAGCTCAGTCAGCGGAGCGTTGTTATAAAGGAAAACGCCTTCCGCTACGGTCAGGCTCTCAAAATTCGCCGCTTTCTTCAGCAGTTCCGAAACTTCCATATCATTGTTTTTTAGGGCTTTTCCCAATCTGGCTGCAAAAGTACAATCTATAACAGGAAAAGGGTTGATCGGTTTTGAAAGAACCCTGATATACGATAAATTTAATTAATTACGGGCAACGCATCATCTGATGGCTTTTGTTTGTCCGCCCATTGACCTTCATCCTGCTGCATATGAAAAAATTCTACAACCTTGTCTGTGCCATCGGCCTGTTTGGTCCGCTGGCGGCCATTGGCCAGGAGGAGTTCATTGAACCCGCCTCACGCCCGCTCACCAGTTTCCAGTTTCGCCAGATCACAGGTGGGGTTGTGCTTTTCAAGGCCCTTTTCGATGACTCCCCCGACTCCCTCCAGTTTGTGCTCGACAGCGGAAGCAGCGGTATTTCCCTGGATTCCACCACCGCCGCCCGGCTGAAGCAGACACCGCTTCCTTCTGACCGGACGATCCGCGGCATTGCCGGGATCCGCCGGGTGAGTTTCCTGTACAACCGCAAACTGCATCTTCCCGGGCTGACCGTTGACAGCCTCAATTTCCATGTAAATGACTATTCGATGCTGACCAGTGTGTATGGCGAGCAGGTAGACGGGATTATCGGGTATGCGTTGCTGAGCCGCTTTATTATCAAACTCAACTATGACGACAATGTGATGCAGGTGTGCAGCCAGGGTACTTTCCGGTATCCCAACGGTGGTTTCATGATCAAACCCATGCTCAGCACCCTGCCCTTCCAGGTGGCAAGGGTGAAAGATGAAAGATCCGTGACCGCCCGGTTCCTCCACGATATCGGGGCGGGTGTGTGCCTGATGCTGTCGAAGGAATTTGCCGAGGATAGCGCCATACTCCAGAAAAAACGCAAGCTCCTTCCCAAGGAAGGCGAAGGTGTCGGGGGCAGTATCCGAATGGATGTGACGGTGGTAAAGGAGTTGAAAATCGGTCCATACCGGTTCCGGAATATACCGACGTACATTTTTGACGACACCTATAATGTGACCTCGTATCCCACGCTGGGCGGGCTGATTGGCAACGATATTTTCCGCCGGTTCAATGTAATCTTCAATTATGCCAAACGGGATATACATATCGTGCCCAACACCCATTTCAGGGATCCTTTTGATTATTCCTATTCCGGACTGGAGATTTACTTTGTGGATGGAAAAATCGTGGTAGGTGATGTATCGGCAAAATCCCCTGCGGAAAAAGCCGGAATGCGGGAAGGCGATATCATCGTGTCGGTCAACAATGATTTCAGCCAGAATTTCCAGCAATACAAAACCGCCCTCCAGGCGACCAATGCGAAGATCCGGATCATCGTAAACCGGCATGACGAACTGGTCCAGTTTGACTTCAAAATCAAGAGCATACTCTGAATAACGGCCTGCGGTGTGCAGGAGAACCATCCTTTCCATAATTTTACAGCCCTGCCGGGATAATCCCGGCCTGCCCGAACCAACTGCCCCTAAAGCTGTTTTTAATAATCTATGATACATTTCGAACGATTTACCCTGAATAACGGGTTGAAGGTGATTGTGCACCAGGACACCTCCACTCCCATGGCCGTAATGAACGTGTTGTACGATGTGGGTGCCCGCGATGAAGACCCGGCCCGCACTGGTTTTGCCCACCTGTTCGAACACCTGATGTTTGGCGGATCTGTCAATATCCCCGGATATGACGAACCACTGCAGATGGCCGGCGGTGAGAACAACGCCTATACAACAAACGATATCACCAACTATTATATCCAGCTGCCGGCTGAAAATCTCGAGACGGCTTTCTGGCTCGAAAGTGACCGGATGCTTTCACTCGCCTTCGGCGAAAAAAGCCTGGATGTCCAGCGCAAGGTCGTATGTGAGGAGTTCAAGGAACATTACATCGCAAAACCTTACGGGGATGTATGGCACAAGATGCGCGAGCTCGCGTACAAAGTGCATCCCTATCGCTGGATGACCATCGGTCAGGAACTCTCCCATATTGAAACCGCCAAACTCCAGGACGTAAAGGATTTCTTCTTCAAACACTACCGACCAAGCAATGCGATACTGGTGGTTGCCGGTAATGTGACGGTAGAACGCGTGCGTGAACTGACAGAGAAATGGTTTGCCGATATCCCCTCCGGGGAAAAACCCCAACGTGCACTGCCACAGGAGCCGGTGCAGACCGAAGCACGCCGGCTGGAGATAAAAGCCGATGTGCCGGTCAGTGCATTTTATAAATCATGGCATATGCCTGCGAGGCTGGATGACCGTTACTACGCCATCGACCTGCTGTCGGATATTATCGGCGGCGGGGCATCATCCCGCCTGTACCAGGCACTGGTGAAAGAAAAGAAACTGTTTGTCAATATCCAGTGTTACCATTATGGTAGTACGGATGCGGGTCTTGTGACCATCGAAGGCAAACTCACTGCGGGAACCGATATCCGGGTAGCAGAAGAAGAAATTGAAAGGGAATTGCAGAAGCTGCGGGCCGAACCGATCAGCGTGGACGAATTGCAGAAGGTGATCAACAAGACAGAAAGTATGATGGCCTTCGAGGACATGAGTGTGACCAGCCGTGCCGAAAGCCTCGCCTATTATGAGTTGCTGGGTGATGCCGGATGGATGAACACCGAACTGGCGAAATATGAGGCAGTTACCGCCGAGGATATCCGTCGTGAAGCGGAGCAGATTTTTACCGAGGCCAATAGTAATACCATGTATTACCTCGCGGCTTCGCAGAATTAAACAAGGTCGCAGGGACTGGCTACCGGCCGGCCCATCGCGTAAAATATATTTTGATGAGTAAGACTTTACAGAGAAAAAACGCACCGGCAATAGTGGATGCGGTCAACTTTGACCTCCACCTGAAACCCTACACAAAGTTCGTGTTACGGAATGGTGTTGAAGTGTACACTGTCAACGCCGGCGCTGAAGAAGTGATGTCGCTGGAGTTTGTGTTCAGTGCGGGCAATTCCTTTGAGGAAAAAAACCTGGTGGCCGCCACGGCCAATTTCCTGCTCAAAAACGGGACAGGCAGCAGGACTGCTTTTGAAATCAATGAGCAGGTGGATTACTACGGCGCTTACCTGAACCGTGCATGTTACAACGAAACAGCGACGGTTACGCTTCATACACTGAGCAAACATATCGGGAAACTGCTTCCCGTTGTGCGCGATGTGATCACCGACTCACGCCTCCCGGAAGAGGAAATCGATATTTACCGTCAAAGCATGAAACAGCGCCTCCTCATGAGTCTTCGTAAAAGCGAATTCATTGCAGGCCGGCTGATCGATGCCTATCTCTACGGAGAAGACCACCCTTATGGCAAGTATTCGAGGGAAGAAGATTTTGATGCGCTGCGGCGCGACGAGCTGCTTGCATTTTACCAGCAATATTACCGCGATGGTAAACTGGTCATTTTTGCAGCAGGACGCCTGCCTTCCAATCTCGAGGCTTTGCTGAATGAATATTTCGGAGACCTCTCCAATAATGACCGCACGGCACCGGATCGTTCAATTGTGGCGGCTGCAGAAAAAAAGGTAAGGATCATCAATGATGAAAACGGGGTGCAGGGTTCCATCCGTATTGCGAGGCCGTTTCCCAACCGCCATCATCCTGATTTCCAGAAGACACTTGTGCTCAACACGGTGTTTGGTGGTTTCTTCGGGTCACGACTGATGGAAAATATCCGTGAGGACAAAGGGTACACGTATGGCATCCACAGTTACCTGCAGAACCACATCAACCACTCTGCATGGATGATCGGTACTGAAGCCGGACGGGAAGTTTCCGAAGCCACCATTGAAGAAGTATACAAGGAGATGGCAGACCTGCGCGATGAAATTATCGATGAGGAGGAATTGCTGCTGGTCCGCAATTATATGATTGGTGGTATACTGGGTGAACTCGACGGACCCTTCCAGATCATTGCCCGATGGAAAAACATCGTGCTGAATGGAATGGATGAAAGTTATTTCTACAATTCAATCAATACCATCAAATCGGTGACAGCCGAGGAACTTCAGGCGCTGGCAAAAAAATACCTGAACCCTGAAGATTTTTACGAACTGGTTGTTGTGTAGGCGCAAGTTGACTCAGTATCAGGGCTGCACCGGCAGCTCGTCGATCACCTCGAGTTTCTTTTTCAGCTGCCGGCCAGGACGGAAACGTTTTGCAACCGTCACCCGGAAATTACCCGTGCGTACGAGGTACTCACGCTGGTTCGAGCCGTTAGTATTGAGGTTGTTTTCCACCCACGATACCGTTGCACTCCAAGTGTCGCTGTTGTAACCGGCCACTCCGCGCAGGGTGAAGTTCGGATTGATGGCGGTTTGTTTTTCCTTGCCTGCCGATACTTTTTCCTTGTTGAAGCTTATATCTGCGTTGACTGTGGCGCTTGCTGTGAGGAACCAGTTCTGCCGGTACACGAAAGTGTGGGCATACCCCGCACCCGGGCCGAACTCAACAAATGAAACCCGGCTGATACCCAGGGTTGAAAACTGGTTGTCGATCGTTGACGGTCCGAGTGCGCTGTCAGACTGGATTTTGCCGGCATATATTTCACCACCCAGCAGGAATGAACCTGCTGATTTTTTCTGCCATTCATTCTGCAGGAAACCTGCACGGTATGAAAAACGGCTGGAATTAAAAATATGGTAGGCCGATGCGCCGATCAGCTGCACTTTCATATCCGGCCGGATATAGTAATCATTCGGGAGCGCAGCTTTCCCACGCGGGTTGAGGTAATAGCCTTTGTAAAACTGGCCGTACAGGTCAACCACCCATTTGCGCGCGTAGATATGCGACTGCAGGTCCAGCGTTTTTGTTTTCCCCTTCAGGTCCTTGTCGGTAAAGAATGGAAGTCCGATCCCGATGTTGAGTGTGGCGATGCCGTAGGTAGCACCTACCCCGAGTGCAAAGGGATTATTGGGTGAATACCTGAATTTTGAACCGGGGGCATCGGCTGTCAGGTTGGTATATTTCTGCGAAAAAAACAACCTTCCCACCACCTGCCGCGGATAGGTTTGATAATAGGCGCTGTCATAGACATCATTTTTCTGTGCAGTGGATGTCAGGGCGGCCAGGCTAGCAACAACAACTACAAGAAGCTTTGGCAGCAGGGAATTTTTTGGGAGATAGAAAAGCATACCCCTCAAGGTTAAAAAACTATGCCATAATGCCGGCCAGGCCCGGTCAGTAGGGGATCTTCTCAATCACCGAGTCGAGGTTTTTTTTCAGTTTGCCACCCGGTGTGAAGCGCCGGGCAAGTGTGATGCGGAAATCACCGGTCCGGAGGCTGTACAGCTCATCCGAGGAGCGGCCCTTCGCATTGGTGGTATTGTGCAGCCACGCGATGGTAAAGGCCCAGGACTCACTGTTGTACCCGCCCACTGCGCGGAAAGTGGCGTTGGGACTCAGGTTGGTGCGGTTTGCGGAACCACCGGCACCTTCTTCTTTTACGAAGCTGAGTCCTGTGTTGACGGTGAGGCTACCCGTTGCAAAAAGATGCTCTTTGTACACGAAAGTGTACGCATAACCGACTCCAGGTCCCAGTTCAAGCAGGCGGAAGCGTTTTACTCCCTGCTGCGGATAGAACGAGATCGCGCGGGTTGGCACCAGCGCACTGTCTCCTTTGACGGATCCATAATATATTTCAGCGCCCACCAGTAATGAACCCGCCGATTTTTTCTGCCATTCAGTTTGCAGGAAACCCGCGCGGTAGGAAAAATTTTGCCCATTAAAAAGACGGTAAACGGAGAGACCCACCAGCCTTGTGCGGATGTCCGGTCTTGTCTCGAAGGTTTTGTCAGTGGTGCCCGGAGGCGCACCTACATTGAGGTAATAGCCGCGGTAAAACTGGGCATAGATATCCGTAACCCAGTCGCGCGGGTAAATATGTGTCTGGAAATCGAATGAACGTGTTTTGCCCCGTGCTTCCTTGTGTGGATTGAGGAAGGCAAAACCATAACCAAGCGTGAGGGAAAGGGCTTTGTAGCTGGCGTTCACCCCGAGGGTAGTGAGTGTATTCGGCTTGTAGCGTAAGTCCTGGATCCCATCCGGCCCGCCGAGGTAAAGCGATGTATATTTTTTGGCGAGATAGATCCGCCCGGTCAGTTGTTCTTCAAAAGCCTTATAGTATTCGTCTTTCTCCTTCACCGGCCGGGCCACTTGGGCATCGGTGGTCTGGCAGAGAAGCAGGATACTGGTAATGGCAAAGAGTTTTCGCATGGGCATTGGGGTTAATGAATGGTGCGGCGATGGCATGTCATAAAGTAACTAAAAAATAATCCGCCTGCTGAATGATTTTTCAAAACGCAATTGGAGATTAGTCGGTAATCAATGAAATTCGCAGTATGACCTTCGATCGCAAAGATTTGTCCAATGACCAGTTGCTGGCGTTTTATCGCAGCATTCTTTATCCACGGATGATCGAGGAAAAGATGCTTATCCTGTTGCGGCAGGGTAAAATTTCAAAGTGGTTCAGTGGCATCGGCCAGGAGGCCATTGCCGTAGGGGCCACGCTGGCATTGCAACCCGATGAATGGATCATGCCGCTGCACCGCAACCTCGGTGTGTTCACCACCCGCAATATGCCACTGAGTGGATTGTTCCGGCAATGGCAGGGAGCACAGGAAGGATACAGTAAAGGGCGCGAACGCAGTTTCCATTTCGGGAACCGGGAGCATCATATCTGCGGAATGATTTCCCACCTTGGACCGCAGCTTGCGATAGCCGATGGTGTATCGCTTGCCTACAAGCTGCGTCAGGAACAGAAAGTGTCCCTTGCATTTACGGGTGAGGGCGGTACCAGCGAGGGTGATTTCCATGAAGCGCTGAATGTGGCGGCGGTCTGGGACCTTCCGGTAATTTTCCTGATTGAAAATAATGGGTACGGACTAAGTACACCAACAGACGAGCAGTACCGCTGCATCAGTCTGGTGGACAAAGCACGCGGTTATGGGATGGAAGGTGTGCAGATTGACGGCAACAACCTGCTGACGGTGTATGATACTATCCGCGGTGTGCGCGATTACTGTATAAAAAACAAAAAGCCGTTCCTGATCGAAGCGCAGACCTTCCGGATGCGTGGACACGAGGAGGCGAGCGGGACTAAATACGTGCCTTCGTCGCTGTTTGATTTATGGGAGAAAAAAGATCCGGTAAAAAATTTCGAAGCCTTCCTGGTCCAGGCCGGTGTGTTGGATGAAGCGGCAGTGACTGCAATCAGGGACGAGTTCAGGCATACTATTGAAACCGAACTGGAGCTGGCCGGGCAGGTGGCACCCGTGGTTGCCGATACACAGGCAGAGATCGCCGATGTATATGCACCTGTACCAGCGGCAGGAAATACCATCGACAATTCAGCCCCCGGTTTTGTGCCCGAAGGCAGCCGTGAGCTGCGCCTGATCGATGCAATAAAAGAAGGCCTCCACCAGTCGATGCAGCAGCAGGAAAAGCTGGTGCTGATGGGTCAGGATATTGCCGGATACGGCGGGGCATTTAAAATCACGGACGGCTTTCTTGCGGAATTCGGGAAGGATCGGGTACGCAATACACCGCTTTGCGAGAGTGCTATCCTGGGAGCCGCACTGGGACTGAGTCTTGAGGGGTTCAAGAGCATGGTGGAAATGCAGTTTTCTGATTTCGTGAGTGTGGGATTCAACCAGATCGTGAATAACCTGGCAAAAATCCATTACCGCTGGGGACAGAATGCCGATGTGGTGGTAAGGATGCCAAGCGGCGGTGGTGTGGGGGCGGGTCCGTTTCACTCCCAGAGCACAGAGGCCTGGTTTGTGCATACCCCGGGTCTTAAGGTGGTGTATCCAAGCACCCCGATGGATGCAAAAGGGTTGATGATTGCGGCCATCAATGATCCCAACCCGGTATTGTTTTTTGAACACAAGGCACTTTACCGGAGTATCAGCGGTGCGGTACCGGAAGAATATTACGAAATTGAAATCGGCAAAGCCCGTCTGGTACAGGAAGGTT
This sequence comes from Chitinophagaceae bacterium, assembly GCA_004173355.1. GTDB lineage: Bacteria > Bacteroidota > Bacteroidia > Chitinophagales > Chitinophagaceae > JBEVJC01. The sequence goes on from SEAD01000009.1 coordinate 62,167, forward strand.
CCGACCTGTCAGTGATTACATATGGCAGCGGTGTGCACTGGGTTACGGAATATGCGGAATTACATCCAGGGGTTTCGATTGATATCCTGGACCTGCGCAGCCTGTTGCCGCTGGATTATGAGGCTATCCGTGCATCGGTTGAACGCACGGGGAAAGTGATTGTGCTGCACGAAGACAGTCTCACCGGTGGTATTGGTGGTGAGATCGCGGCATGGATTGCAGAACATTGTTTTGATAAACTGGATGCCCCGGTGCTGCGCTGCGCATCATTGGACACACCGATTCCCTTCAGTATTGAACTGGAAAAAAACTATATGGCGAATGCGAGACTGGGCGGAATGGTAGATCGCCTGCTTTCATATTAGCTTTCATTCACGTACACTCTTTATTCAAAACTCCAGCGTTCGCGACCCACTTCATTGTAAGCAGGGATCTCCCCTTTGTTGCGCGCAGGGGGTTCTACCCCGAGAAGGTTCTTCACAAAGAAGTCGCGTTTTTTCATGCGACCGTATACACCACCATCACTATGTCCCATCCCGGGTATGGAGAGCAGCTGGAAATCCCGTTTTGCCCTGATCAATGCATCGGCAACCCGGTAGGTGGATTCCGGCGGTACATTGGTATCGGCTTCACCCACGATCAGCAGGAGGTTACCCTGTAGTTTTGCTGCGTTGGTGATATTCGACTGTTCGTCGTAATGTTTTCCTACAGGGTATCCCATCCATTGTTCGTTCCACCACTGTTTGTCGATCCGGTTATCGTGACAGCCACAGGCCGATACACCTGCTTTATAAAATTCAGGATGGAAAAGCAGTGCCCCGAGTGTATTCTGGCCTCCGGCGGATGTGCCATAAAGCCCGACGCGTTCAGCATCTACAAAAGAGTACTTCGCGGCGAGGGCTTTTATCCAGAGGATCCTGTCGGGCAATCCTGCGTCAGCGATATTTTTCCAGGCAATATCATGGAAAGCTTTCGAACGGTTTGCGGTGCCCATGCCATCGATCATTACCACAATAAATCCAAGTTCCGCGAGACTTTGCATTTCACTGTAGGGTGTGAATACTTTCGGCACGAACGCATCATGCGGTCCCGCATAGATATTCTCCAGCACGGGGTATTTTTTGGAAGGGTCGAGATCAGACGGTTTGCTGACGATACCCCATATATCAGTGACTCCATCCCGGCCCTTTGCAACAAATACTTCCGGTGGACTGACCCCTGCACGTTTGTACACAGTAAGATCAGCCTGCTCAAGCGGCAGTATGGTTTTGCCGTCGGACGTGCGCGCGAGGATCGTTTGTGGTGGGGTATTGACCTCCGACCAGGTATCGGTAAAAAGGGAATGGTCAGGGGAGAAAGTGAGGACATGATTGCCCCTGGCCGGTGTGATGGATACCAGCTTTTTCCCGTCAAATGAAATGCGGTAGTAATGGATATTATATGGATCCTCGCCGGCATTCATGCCACAGGCGGTAAACCAGATTTCTTTTTTGCGGATATCGACACTGTCGATGCGGCGGACTACCCAGCTGCCCTGTGTGATTGGTGTTTCCTTCCCGCTGACCAGGTCTACGAGATAGAGTTGCTGCCAGCCGCTCTTTTCAGAGGTGCGGATCAGCTGGTTTGTTTCGGGCAGGTAACGGGTAAAGTTGCGCTGGTTGTAGATGAAGCTGTTTGTTTTTTCATCAACGATATTCCTGGTGGTGTTATCCAGGGCATCCACATCTATCACGCGGAAGCGCTGGTGACCCCGGTCCATTTTTTCATAAGTGAAATAGCGGCTGTTCCCTGTCCGCCAGCGAAGTTGTGGTGGTGAAAGGAAATCGATCGAATCGGTATTGACCTGCTGTGATTTTTTTAAAGCGGGATCAAAAAGGTATAGGGTGTAAGTATTCCATGGATCACCCGGTTGTTTGTAATCCTGCGAGCGAAGTTGTCCGCGCGTGCTATTGGGTTCAGCCGTGAGCACGTAATACACCGGCTGGTCCTTCACGGTTTTTATCAGGTAGCCAGCAAGGTATTTGCTGTCCGGGCTCCACCGGATTGAGCCGTATTGTTTCTCCGGTGTGCCGTCTTTCGTGAGTTGTATGGCTTTCCCACCGGTAGTCTGTTTAACAAAGAGGTTTCCCTTCTCGATAGAGGCTTCCCATTTTTTATCGGGAGAGATTGCGCCATCCGGGAAGGGATTGTTGCGGCGGGGATCACGCGGCGTGGTGGCCGGATTCCCTGCTGGCGCAATAAGCCTGCAGGTATAGGTGGCTGCGTCGAAAATTATCACATTGTTGTTCACGGTAAAACTATCCATGTTGCCCGAATCGTTGATCCGGATATTGGTCAGTGATGGGCGCAGCGGATCAACAGGGATGTTTATAACTGCCAGGGCATCCGCCAGTCGTTGCATGTCGAACAGGGTTCGCCGTGTTCGTTTTGCCGGGTTGACAAAGATGTATTCCTCGATGCTGTCGGCCAGGTAATTCAGGTACCAGAACGAGTGGCCGTCAGCCTGCCATTCAGGGGTTACCGTTGTCCTGAAAACAGAATGGGCAGTCGCACTGTCGATGGATGCTGCGCGGACATAACGCTTCACCATTTCCTCATGCGTTGGCTGGAAACGGGCTGCCTGCTGGGCCTGCGCGAAGCCGGCCAGGGAAATGGTGAACAGGATTGCGGATAGTATTCGGTTGGTCATGGGCGGTTATTCATTCCCGGATTTTTCACCGGTAAAATAGTGTTCCTTGTTGCGGAAGAGTATATTGAAACTCGTCAGTGAACCGTAACAACGTGTGATGTATTGCTGCAGGTTGACGCGGTCTTCATCATCCAGTTTTTTATGGCTGTTGACCTGTTGCTCCAGTACCCGGAGACGGTCACGCAACATCACGATCTTGTGAAAGAAATCTTCGATCGGCATTTCCTTTGGTTTGAGGGATTTGTCAGCGGGTTGCAGTGACAGGGTGCCGTTTTTCCATCGGTCACCAAGTGGCACTACCTCATTGACGCCGCCCCATGTCTTCAGGATTTTCAGCAGTGACTTTTCCACTTCGCTGGTGGTTTCCACTTCAACGGTTACATTTTCCGGGATGATTTCGTCAAGTGCATCGTCTGACTTATCGATCTCTTTGATGCCGGTGTTAATGAATGAAATAAGGTAGCTGGCGTAACGGATCCCCACAATTACTCCCGGTCCGTGCTGGGTATGCTGGAGTCTCGTACCGATGCCAAGGGTTAACTGGTCAGTCATTGCTGGAAATTTTGTTGCCAAAAATAACTGATAATGTGAAACGCGGGGGAAGTAAACTGTAGCCTGGCTCAGTTATACTCTTCTTCCTCATTGCGGAAGAAGAGATTCATGTCCATCGGCGGCAGGCCTTTTTTAAAGCGTTCTGCAGACTCCTTGATGTACAACTGGAACGTGTAATCATCGGCCCGCAGCACGAAGATGTATGCGGGACGGTAGAGTGTCATGAAGCTGTCGATAGCCGGTTCGGTCAGTCCCGATAGCCGGCGCACCAATCCTTTGTTGAAACGGTGTTCGAGGAATTTATCCTGTTCCTGTTCGAGCAGCCTTCGCTGGAAGGAGCGCATGCTGCGGATTTTTTTAAAGTTAAAGGCGCTGATGATTTCATTCAGGTCGAATCCCGCGGCCTGTCCGTAGGAAGGTCGCACGGCATGTAATCCCGGCTTTTCATAATCAAACACCCTTGCGTAGTCTTCCCTGTTCTGGATGGAATCCTGTTTGTAATTCCGCTGGCGGATTTTTATTTCCTTCAGCACCGGTACGTTTACATTGAGTGCGATGTCAAATGCAAATGTGTTCTGGATTTTAAGTATCGGGAATTTTACCGTGGGTTTATTAAGATAGCTGAACCAGATCGAGTCCTTTTCGGCCACAGCAATTTCATACTGGCCATCAGCGTTGGTCATGGTCCCGCTTCCGCTGCTGGAAATAACACTCACCGATTGGATCGGGGTCCTGCGCGTACTGTCGTACACGGTCCCCCTGATTTTGTATTGCGCGATCGCATCGGAAGTGCCGGCAAAAAAGGTGGTCAGCAGCAGGATAGTATAAATGGTGTATTTCAGCAATACGGTTCTTTGAACCGGCAAGTAACGAAACTATCTGCAAATTAAACGTGAAGGTTGCCTTGCCGGCGGGCTTAAAATAATGCGGCGGTGGTTATTTCACCAGTGCATCGTATACCAGTTGCTGGAATTTTTCATGGATATCTGCGTGCGTATTCGGGAACTGGTTGAGAAAAAACTGCGCTACGATTTTTTCTTTCGGGTCGATCCAGTAGGAAGAGCTGAACATTCCTCCCCAGCCGTAGGAGCCCGGTGACAGCGGGCTGCGGGCTTTTGATGCTTTGGTGTACACGCCGAAACCGAGACCAAACAGCATATCGCCGTAGGGGATGTTGCCGATCTGGTTGACCGACATGGAATCGACTGTTGCCGGTTTGAGGATCTGTTTGCCATTATAGCTGCCGCGGTTGAGGAGCATCTGCATAAACAGGGCATAGTCGTAGGCGGTGGAAGAAAGTCCGCCTCCACCCGAGAAGTAGGTTCCTTTTGTGGCAGGATAATTATTGTATACCCATCCATTGAGGTTGGTGGAGTCGGGTGCAGGTATAACATGACCGGTGCTGTCCTCGGTATTGAGCGATACCAGTCGTGCGTATTTATTTTCCGGCAGGTAAAACCAGGTATCGTGCATCCCGAGCGGTTCAAAGATCCGGGTGCGCAAAAACACATCCAGTGGTTTGCCGCTGATTACTTCAACAAGATAGCCCATCAGGTCCATGTTGAGACCATAGGTCCACTGTGTACCCGGCTGGTGCATGAGTGGCAGTTTGCCCATCTCCCGCATTTTTTCGCCGAGGGTAATATTGCCGATGCCGATCCCGCCCGGGATATTTTTTGTGGCATAAATGGCTACTGCTTCGGGTGAGCCGATCTGCGCATAACCAATACCGGAGGTATGGGTGAGCAGGTCGTGGATGGTTACTTCACGTTTTGCCGGCACAGTGGTGTAACTGTTGTCGGTTTTATTGAAGCTGTCCAGCACCACCTGGTTTTTATAGGTGTCGATGAATTTGGATACCGGGTCTGAGAGTTTGAGTTTGCCCTCATCTGCCAGGATCAGGATGGCCACACAGGCCACGGCTTTGGTCTGGGAGGCGATGCGGAATATTTCATCCCGTTTCATGGCTTCATGGGTGAGGATGTTGTCCTCACCCAGTCCTTTATAGTAAACGATTTTGCCATTGCGTGCTACCAGTGCGGTTGCGCCGCCGATGAAACCACTGTCGATGTAGCTGTGGACCATACTGTCGATCCGGTTGAGTTTGCTGGCGGAAAAGCCCGCTGTTTCGGGTTTTGCTTCGGTCAGGGTTTGTTTCTGCGCACAGGTGGCCAGGGTGGAGAATCCCAGGAAAAAAGTCAGCAGGGTTTGTTTCGCGGACATGCGGTTATGGTTTGGCATTCCTGAATGTACGGGAAAACAACAAACGATTTACGGATGGGCTGACAGCGTCCGGAGAAGGTTGGCGATCACCACCGGGAAATGGGCATGTTCGAGCGCATGGATTTTCCTGGCAAGGGTATCGGCTGTATCGAATGGCTCCACCGGGGTGGTAGCCTGGAAGATGATAGCCCCTTCGTCGTAGTGTTCGTTGACGTAATGGATGGTGATCCCGCTTTGTTTTTCCCCTGCGGCTACGATGGCTTCGTGTACAAAATGACCGTACATGCCTTTGCCGCCGTAGGCCGGGAGAAGTGCGGGATGGATATTGATGATGAGTTTTGGCCAGCCCTGTACCAGTGCCGTTGGTATTTTCCAGAGGAAACCGGCGAGTACGATGAAATTAATTCCGGCCGACCGGAGTTCGTCCACGTAGGCATTACCCCGGAAAAACTGTTCTTTTTCGATCAGGATGAACGGTATTTTTTCGCGGCCGGCAATTGCCAGTACCCCCGCACCCGGTTTGTTGCACACGATCAGGGCGATGCTCACCGTAGGGTCATTGCGGAAATGATCGATGATTTTCTGGGCGTTGCTGCCCGCGCCGCTGGCGAAAATGGCGATTTTTTTTGCCCCTGGTTTTTCCCCCGCAGTACGTCTGGCAATACCCAGGCGTACCCCCATTTTCCGGAGGTATTTCGCGAAAAACGGGAACTGGCCGAAGAAAATGCTGACCAGCAGGACGGCAAATGGCCAGAGAAGGGTCACCAGTACGATGTACATGACCACCCAGAGCCCGTTTTTCGGGATCGGCACGAGGTTCATCAGCCTCTTGCCCGCATAACCGGTCAGGCTGCCCCCGATTGCGAAGGTGCAGAGGATGAGGAGCAGCTGCAGGCCGCTGACTTTCCATTTATCTTTCAAACGGTCGAACATACCGGGGAAACAGGGTGGTTTTTAAAATTCGGTTGGCCTTTTCCGGGGAAAACGACCATCCGGGTTTTGCTTAGCCGGGCAAAAGTGAGGAAAATTCCATCCCGAATTCAGATGATTTTGGGCAGACCGGGGTTATGCACCACTTGACGGATCCGTGACAATGAAAAATTGAAGGGTCGGAAAAACCTTCATAAATCCGCTGAAAGCCAAGCTGGTAGCGGCTTAAAAATTTTTACTGACTGTTGGCATTTTGTTAACTTCGTGGCTTATTTTTGCAGCCGGTTAGAGCTATTTATCCACATTTTTCAGATCAATCGGCACTATGATTTCTTCAAAACCAATGGCTAAGAAAATATTCCTTCTTACGTTTT
>SEAD01000113.1 GCA_004173355.1 Chitinophagaceae bacterium
CTCAACCCGGGTTCAATCAACCGTTCTACTGTAAAGGAAGTGTACGACCAGGTCATTGCCGACCTCAAAGCCGCAGAAACCCTTTTACCCGCTGCACCCGCAAATGGAAAGTATTACACTGTTACGCAATGGGCCGCAAAAGCCTATCTCGCAAAAGTGTATTTCCAGCAGAATGATTTCGTGAATGCATTCAAGTATTCCAACGAAGTGATCAGCAGCAACCGGTTCCTGCTGGATACGGATCTCGACGAGCGTTTTTCAATGGGTGGAAGTACAGAAGGTATTTTTTCCATAGAATACACCCCGACCTTTTACATGCCCGGTGGCGAACTGCGTGGTGCGTTCCGTTCGGATGTGGGCTTACCCAACTTCCGCTTTACCGACCAGTATTATGGTCTCGCCACTGCAAGGGGCGCAGACAAACGCCGCGCCTGGTACAGCAATACGCTGCAGGCAGGATTTAACCTGCTGACCAAATTCAACAAGAATGAATTTGATGTGCCGGTGGTGCATCTCACCGAGATCCAGCTGATCCGTGCGGAATCTGCTGCCGAAACCGGTGCTGCCAACCTTGCAACGGGTATTGCCGATATCAATGCAATCATGACCCGTGCATATGGCGCCACCACGTTTAACCTGGCATCCAATGCAAGTGCCGCGCTGGTGATCTCCACAACCCGCACCGAACGGGAGTTTGAGCTGGTTGGCGAAGGCAGCCGGGTGCAGGAAATCAAACGTATCGGCGCTCGGAGCAGCAGCAATATTGACCGTCGCGGTTCGGTTTGGAACTGCAACGGGATGATCCTGCAGTTTCCCAAAGGCGAGCAGGATGCATTCCCCGGTTTCCAGATGAATGCTGAAGGAGGTTGTTTCTAAACATAACAAACGAGAAAAATGAAAAATAAACTGATATACCTGGTATTCGTCGTCCTTGCCGCAGGCTGCCAGCCTGATGCACACAAGGAAGCCGGCGAAGTTAGAAATATTGTACAGTCGCTTGGCGGCACCTGGAAGCTTACCAAAGTAACCCAGCGTGATGAAGAAGCCACGCGTAAAGGTTTCCCTTTCCGGGACCTTGATCTCACCACGATTTTCCCCTATTCGGATTTTGTGCTGACCCTGAATGTGGATGGGTCTGCTCCTACCACCTACAGCAGCACACAGGGCAATGCCCCGCAGATCCTGAAGGCTGCTTCGGGTGCATGGGTGGTGGATGACCCGATATACCCGGGCAAGGTTACATTGGGAACCGGTGCTTCGGCTGATGTCATCACGCTCGGATCATATCCCGTGGCTGCGGAAAAAAACCTGAGTCTTACCGTACAGCGCAAGGAAGGTGAGAAACTGGTTATGTCGTACATCTATGAATTCACCAAACAATAACTGCCTGCATATGAAACAGATTATTTTATCCATACTGATGCTTTGCCTGGCAGTAACGGGCTTTGCTCAAAACCCTACATTTTCCCCTGCAACTTTTACAGCAGAGGATGAGGTGACCATTACCGTTGACGTAACAGGGACAGGAATGGCCGGTGTCACACCTGCCTATATCTGGATCTTCTGCAATATCGATATGGGTGGTGGTGATGGAATCGTAAACGGAAGCTGGGGACAATCAAGCGAAGCAGCAAGGATGAGTCCAGCCGGTGCAAACAAATGGCAATTCAAATTTACCGGCACTGCCCTCTTTGGTAAATCACCTGCTGACCTGAAAAACTTCGGGTTCCTGGTGAAAAAGGTCGATGGAAGCACACAGTCACCGGATTACAAGGTCTTCAATTTTGACCCGCTTGTTTTTGTACCCTCCATGCTCCGCATTTTCCCTGCGAAAGTTGCTGTCAACGATATTATCTCGGTGAATTTTGACCGGGCATATGCCGTGACCACCAATGAACAACGGATGACGCCCACCGCGGCGCTTGTGACCGCCTGGGATGAAAGCGGTACGCAGGTCGGGACCGAGGTTGAAATCAATGCACGTAAACTGCAGGACCAGATCTGGACGGCTACATTCCTGCCTACGGCGCGTTTCACGACCACCGGTTCGCAGAAGATTGTAAAACTCCGGTACAAATTCAAGGGCACTACGCTGGGCACTGAAGGACAAACCATTTCGGTCAACAGCAGCGAAGCAGAAATCACCTTATCGAACCTGCAATAAACCAACCATGATGAAAAAATTAATATACCTGCTTGTGGCCTCAGCGATGATGCTGAATGCCTGCAAGAAAACAGATTTTGCCGGTGACGACCCGACGGGTGAAGGTCTCACGGGTTTCAACCTCCGCACCCCTGCCACATCAGCGAATGTGGTGCTGAACGCTGCTACGCCGGAACAGACGATCAATTTCAGCTGGTCGGCGGCAACACCGGGTCTTACCACTGCACCCACCTACAAAATTGTAATGGCGCCGCGGACAGGTGGCAACCTTAGTACACCGCTGCTCGAGTTTGATGCACAGGGTAACACCTCGCTTGCCCTGAGTTATTCCGCCATTGATGCGGCCCTGGCGGCAAAAGGCATTGCGGCTGGTGCTGTAGCGGACCTCAACTGGAGTGTGGTGGCAACGAATGGCGACAAGACCGTAATGGCTTCCGGTATTTTTATCCTTACGGTCAGGCGTTTCAGTGATGGCGCCGCACCATTCCAGGTGCTGGCACCGGCATCCACGCTGACCGCACAGTCGATCAACCCGGCATCCACTGCTGACAAGTTTGAATTCCGCTGGACAAAATCAAAAGTCGCGACAGGCGGCCCGGCCATCCATTATAAAGTCCTCTTTGCCGAACGGAAAGTGGATGGGGCCGGCAACCCGGTTGCCATTGACTGGAACAGTCCCCTGTTCAGCGTGGACGCCGACAATACCGGTCTCGACAGTCTCGCTACGATTACCTACAAACAAATGAGCGACCTGCTGAGTGCTGCCGGTTTTACCAACCTGCCGCTTCCTGTTTCGCTGACATGGACGGTTGTGGCGAGCACCGGCAACTGGAAACAGTATTCCGATTTCACCAATAACATCGTGCTTACCCGCGAAATCAAAATGTATATCGTGGGCAGTGCCACACCGAATGGATGGGATGCATCACAGGCAGTGCGGATGATTGCCGATGGTTCCAACTTCGGGGTATTTTATATGTATGTGTACCTGGTTGGCGGACAGGAAATGAAATTCCTGAACGGACAGGCCTTCCCTCCTGCCGCCGGTGCGGTGGACTGGGGAATGGGTGGTGCAGCAGGTGACCTTACCGCTGACGGCGAATCAAATATCCCGGTGGCCACTTCCGGTGTTTATCGCATTACCGCCGACCTCAACAATATGAAGTATTACCTGCAACAGGGTCGCATGGCCACGGTGGGTGGTGCAACTGACGCAGGCTGGAACCCGCCAGGGGTCTTCCCTTCACAGGAGCTGGGTTTTGTGGGCACGAACCTTTTCCTTGGCGTGTCCAATTTCAAAGGCGGGGATGAATTCAAGATGATCGACAGCGACAGCTGGCCAGGTGGTGGAGGTCCGGTAAACCAGACCCGCGACTATGGCCGTGGTGCAACGGAAGGTGTGCTGGCTGAAAACAACGAATCGAATTTCACCGGACCAGCGGCGGGACTCAATCGCGTGATCTGGGACGGAAGCGATCCGCTGAACCTGAAATACCAGGTAATAACAGCCACCGAAATGCGCATTGTCGGGAATGGGATGCAGGCAGTGCCGGACTGGAACCCCGGTGCTTCACCGCAGATGACTTACTCCGGGAATGGTGTATGGACACTGACACTGGCACTGAAAGCAAATGCGGAGATCAAATTCCTTGCGGGGAACGACTGGGGCGCATTTGATTACGAAGATGCAAGTGGTGGCAGCCAGGCAACCGGTGTAGCAAGGAAAATACAATGGACCGGTGGTGATAATTTCAAGACACCGGCTGTTGCGGGTACGTATACGGTGACGCTGAATGAAAAAGCGCAGACGGTGACTTTTACCCCTTAACTGTTTTTATAAAAATGGAAACGGCGGCCTGTAAGTACAGCCGCCGTTTTTTTATATACTGAAACCCAATTTGATCTTATACCGCCACATCGTGCCATTGACCTCCTGTTCCAGTTTCAGTACCTCCCTCGTTTTTTTACTGATCCAGAACACCTCTTTACTGCCCGTTGATTCGTGCGTCAGCAACCAGCAATCCACTTCCTGGTCATCATACCCTTTCAGCTTGGCTGAACCAGTGACAGTATAGGCCGCATCCTGCAGACCAGAAGGTCCCGGATCATAAAACGGTATCACGAAAGTGACCCCTTGCCTGAAAGGAAGCAGGGGAAAGGTTTCCAGGTCGATATGCCAGTTGAACTGGGGTGCTTTGAGTGCCTGTTGCCAACCTTCGTAGGAAAGTTTTCTTGTCCTTGCCGTGTCGGTTGACTGTAATGGCTGCCCGTTCATTTCGGCTGTGCCGGTGAGATAATCAAATTTCGCTTCGCCTCTTTTGTTCCACCAGTACTCATGATAATAAGGCGCCATTGTTTTGCCATCGGTGATGGTCTTTACGGTATGCACAACCGTATCCTTGTCCTCCCATTCCTGCGTGATGGTCAATGCCGCGTGGCCTTGATAATTATTCCGCTCAATCTTCCTTGTCCAGAAACTCACATTGGTACGGGTGGCACCGGGTTTCATCCGGAAATAAACCAGGTAGCGATGGGTACCTTCGCGCAGCACGGAAGTATTCAGGTCTTTTGAGGTGATGCGGATCGTATCGGCTTTCTGTGCGGAGAGTGACAGGGCCGCAAGGAGCAATACAGCCAGTACCAGGTTAATGCGGCAGTAAATATCTGATGACATGGAATTGGGTTTGTTGAAGGGGCAAAACTCCGGAGTCCGCGGAATTTTCGCCGGTTTCTTTGACAAGGGGCTAAGCGCCGGGATGGAAGGCGCGAAGGTAACGGCTGATGTATTCGTCCTTTTGTTTCTGCTTGTACTGCATGATGTAGCGCGGATGCTCCAGCGGCACGATTTCATCAAAGAAGCCGTGCACTTTATTGAGGGCCTGGAGAAACGCTGCATTTTTTCCTGTACCAAGACAGAAAGCCCTGTCGGTATGTATCCCTATACGTACCAGTTTCCGGATACTCTCCACAATAAACGGGGTGGCCGCTTTTTGCAGTGCCGGGCTATCGTAGTAGTTGTAGTTTACTTCCCGACCTGCTTTATTCACCGCGGTATAGCCGAGAGGGGAAGGTGAGTTGATGTAAAATTCGTTGTAGAAGTTGTCCGGTCCGCCATAAGCACGGATCATATCATAGATAAAAACCGATGATGGTTCATGTGCCACAGGGCCGTGATAGCCGATGCCGCATTCTGACACAAGCCGCTTCGGATCGGTGAATGGAATGCCTGTGAGTCCCCCGCCGAGCCGTCCGGGATTGATGCCCAGGATCAGCCGACGCGGGCGGTCATCGTTAAAATATTTACCGAGGAAAAGTTTGGTAACCCGTAATGCTTCCGGGTGTTCGAGGAAGGGATTCATTACCCGGATGCCCGTTGGGAGTGGGCCTCCGGTATAATGAAGTTTTTTATGGAACAAAAATGCCTTAGACGCAAAGCTCATATTAACCCTGGTCCATGGTCATTACATCACGGTCGAACAGGTAGAGACCGCTCTTATCGTCGCCGATCATTTCCAGTTTATCGTTGCAATCCCGCGCCAGGCGCTCTTCTTCCATTTGCTCCATGACAAACCACTGGAGGAAGTTATGCGTTGCATAATCTTTTTCCAGCAGGGAAATCTCAACGAGGTCGTTGATGCTCTCACTTACCTTCAGCTCGTGCTGGTACAGCTGTTCGAATGCCGCTTTCAGCGATACAAACGTGAGGATCGGCTGCTCCAGAGCAGGAACCACTGCGTACCCGCCACGTTCATTGATAAAATGGATCAGCTTCAGCATGTGCATACGCTCCTCGTCACTGTGACGGAAGAAAAACTGTGTGACCCCCTTGAGACCGGGCTGGATTTCTGCCCAGCTTCCCATTGCGAGGTAGGCCTGCGATGACTGCGCTTCCATCAGGACCTGGCGGTTCAGCGCATCTTTCATTTTTTGTGATAACATATAAAGGCGGTTGATTTCAAAAACGGAAGGTACACATTCTGCCTATCCGGGAAAACCCCGATCGGGAAATATTGATAGCGCGACGGAATAAACCGCTACCAATCCGTGTCCGCGAAAAGTACGGTGCCATCCACCTGCACAATGGCAAAACGCCGGTTGTCATTGGTCGGCAGGCAGGCTGCCACCGCAGCGGTTGCCCGGATCTCCTTCCGGGGAACCGGCCGGCCATCCACCACTTCAAACACATGCACTGCCTGGTCCTGTACCATCACAAAAGTATATGCCTTGATAAATGCGATCACTGACGGGATCAGGTCCCTGTTGAAATATTCCACGCCCTCCAGCGGATTGCTGGTTTCATCCAGGGAGATATACAGGCAGCCAGTGTTCGTGCTGATGACCATCCGGGTTGAACTGAGACCATCGGAACTGGCACAGGTCCGGATCCGCGAATCGATCGGGAAATAGTCCGCATCCCCGTGCTCGCCGATCCTCACCAGTCCTTTTTCCGCACAGGCAAAAATGGTCCGGTTGTGCCCCGTTATAAACGGCCCCATCGGGTGGAGTGATGGAATGGGATCGCCGGCCGGCCGGCAGATAACCGTCCGCTGCAGGATCCCGTCGTCCCCGAACATTTTTTTCACCAGCCTGCCCTTTTCCTCAGCCAGCTGCGTGACAGATCCATCGGGATGCATCCATACCTGGGGCCGGTCGGTGTCAATCCAGGGCGGACTCCATACCTCATAGTTTTTGGTAAAATGTTTATTCCGGTTCATGGTCCTTTCCGACAGTGCCGTTTTGTTTACGCTCACGATCGCCCAGTCAGACGCGGGATTGGTGATGAGCCTGGTCGTTGGTCGGCCTTCGACCGGATCGGGCCAGGAGTAATATTCCACATGGCCAAACCAGTTGACCCTTGCGATCATCACACGTTTGTCCTTTACACCACAAACCAGGAACTGGCCGACCGACCAGCTGGCTGTCTGCCAGCGCACGCCGGGATCCAGTTCGATCGGCTGGCTGGCCTTACCGGTTTTCGCTGGCTGGTCGGCCAGGAAGCGACCGATATCCTTACCGATCAGCGGATCTTCCACAAACCGTTTTAATTCGCGCAGCATGGACAATTTCCCTTCGGCAACTTCCCGCCCGACCAGCCGGTACGCGATAGCAGTCGCGGGTGATCCGGATTGATCGCTGAGGTACGAATGGTTTACATAACTGAGTACCTCAAGCAGTTCAGGAGTGCGCTTCTGGTTATCCAGCTGGTTGAATGTATACACAAGTTCCGTTGCTGCATCGTTGCCCTGCTCACGGATACTGAGGTCAAACCAGGCTTTGAGACAGGTCTCCGGATGTTGCCGCTCCTGCCAACCTTCCATGAGCACTTTTTTTGCCCGGCCGGTTTCCTGTTTTTTTCCATGAAGCAGCAATGCCGCACTGTGGTATGACTGTATCGACAACTGTTCGTCCACTGCCTTTTCATAATAGTCCATTGCCGCATCTCGTTGTCCGAGCAGGCTGGAAATGTCACCTGATTTTTCGTACTTCTTCAGCTCCCTGAACAACTGGAGTGCTTCGTTGAGATGGCCACCTTCTTCAAGGCAGCTGGCCGCTTCTGTTTTATTATCCAGGTGATCGCGGTACAGCGCGGCTGCTTCGCGATAAAATTTTCCTTTCCGTAATACCGAAGCAGCGGAGTGGAAATCGCCTAACAGGTGTGCGTAGATATAGGCGGCCTTCCGCGGATCTGTGTTGCTGTTTTCTTCGGCCATCTGACGGTACTTTTGTTGCAGGGTATGGTAATGCGAATCCATATTCCAGAATTGCACCCCCTGTCCGCCACCCAGTGTGCCGAGGTTGAAAAAAGGATCACGCCTGGACAGCCCTGCTGACACATCACCTGACCCACGATTGAGGTATTTTGAATTCAGTGGTGGTGCATATTTCAACGCTTCGTCCTTGTCCTTTTCAAACAGCCGCAGCAAACGCATTAGTTCATCCTGTCTCTTCTTATCCAGATTGCCGATGGATTGCTGCAGCCATCTTGCCGCTCTGTGCAGGCCCTGACCTCCATTCTCTGATTTAGGTGCAAGTTTATACACGAGTCCGACCAGCGACAGTAAAAAACGGAACACTCCCATTTTCACCTTATCAAAAAACTTTTCCATGGCGCCTGGATCCTTTTCCGTTTTTGGAATGTCTTCCAGTTTTTTTGTATCCAGTTCTTCCATGATGGCCCCGATGGTCTCATCGGCCGAAACCTGTACTACCCGGATTTCGTGGATGAGTGGCCTTGCAGGATTACCAGGATTGGCAAAACTCCAGTCCAGCCCGTTACCCGCAGCAACCGAGATAAAGGAGCCCGGATCAATCCTGTCCTTTTCCTCAAATCCTGCAAAACCTGATGAGGGGTGGAACACCTGGCGATGCCAGACCAGCAGGCTTTCCAGTTCAGCATCGGTGATTGCCGGAAACAGTTCTGCATGCACGGGTATATACAGGCGTTTACCGATTTTACGATAAGGGTCCCGGAGTTCGGGAAGTTTTGTGTTGGGACTGAAGATCACAAATAATCCAGCGGGTGAAGGATCAGCTGCGGAAATGGCTATCGGGAAACATTCCAGCTGGCTCACAGGAATCTGCCAGCGACCGATTTCCTGCAGCCAGCCGACGGCATTGGATCCACGGATGAATGCTGCCGCAGCAACACCAGGTTGGTTGGTATAATGAAGCTGCAGTATCATGACTGGTCAATAATATGTTGGATAAATGGCCGGATATAGAGATCATAAAACTGCCGGACGTAAATAATATTTACCTCGGAGACATGGATGAACATCGGATTGCCCGAGACTTTGCCATCCGAAGCCCAGGCTGTAATTTTCAACCCCATTGCCATGGTGATGCTGAATTCGGTAATCCTGCCGTTACTGCTCCTGAAATGCGCAAAGCCCCTGTTGTCGCTGGTGATTGTGCTGCCGTCGGCCCATTGCCACCTGTTGAACAACACCGAGGGGTTCGCGGTAAGCTGTTTATCCTTGAATACCGCTGTTGCAGCCTGTTTCATCTCCTTTTTGACATCCTGCTGTACAAACCAGATGTTTGCGTTGGCCCCTTCACCACGAGCCTCAATCCGGTACTGCCCCAGTTGAATGATACCATCGACGTTGACCCCAACCTCTTTAATCCTGTACATCACATTTTCATCCGTTTTCATCCTTCCCTTCCTGCTGTCTGAAAACGCCAGGTTATCATCAGCCCGGAGCAGGCTTTTCTGTGGAAATTCCACCGAAAGATCCTCGTAGCCGGTATCGTCAGTCGTGGGGTTGAACCAGAACCGCTTCGAAATGCCGGCTATGTAAAACCTGTTTTTGAAAAATACAGCTATGTGTTTTCCGCCAAGGTCGTCAAATGAAAAGCGGTGCTGGTCGACTGTCGATTCGTCAAGATTTATTTTGAAAAGATGCGCGGATAGCAGCGACGGGTTATAAACGGCCAGATACAATAACCCAGATCCGGCATAATGAAACCGGTAATGGCCACGGGGGATATAGTGCTCAAGCTCCGCCGCGCCCTTGTCCCTGCTGTGCACGGAAAGTAGTCGCTGGTACCCGTTCACCATTATGATGCGGTCTCCATCGATTTCAATCACTTGTGATCTCGTTTTTGGCAGGCGGACTTTGGGACATAGCAAAGGCAAAAATCTGCGATGTAAAAAGTCGGGTAAAACTTCTTCAGAAAAAGGAACGGTCGGTTTTTCTTTTTTTGGTCCGGGTGCAAACAATTCATGGATGTCCGGCTTTGCCGAAAACAATTCGTTGGTGATCCCATTGATACATTCGTAGGTAACCAGCTGTCCCCGGCGATCGACCGTAACCACATAATCCAGCAGGAATTTTTGGTCGTGTATTTTCCCGTTCGCCATCAGCTCTGCAAAAGTTGATGCCTCGGTTACCAGGATCGTTTCATTTTGTTCAGGCAGTTCTTCACTGGCAAAAAACTTCCGCAATGAAGCGGAGTAATCCATGCCATGGTCGAGGAATGTCATTGCCTCGACTACTTCCGTTTTTGTGGCGAGTCCGACCGGACCATAGTCATTTGCACCCAGACCAAAATAGTTCACGCTCTCCCCATGTTTTGAATGGAATGGCAGGGCGAGTGCCACGGACATGATCAGTACACGGGGTGTGCCCCAGGACCGGAGCGTGGTATCAAAAAGAACAGTGCGTTGCGTAAGCGGGTCCTGTGGCGGGTCTTCACGGCGGTAGTAGAGTGCTTCGTTGTTCACCAGCCTCGCCGTAAGCAGCACTTCGTCCTGCGCGAGTTCGCTCATCAGCAGCCGGTCATACTGTCCACGGTTGATGATATCTGAAATACCCCCGAGTGGCATTTCTGCAGCACCGCGGTTGTGGATCGGGAGGTGGAACACTGCAATCACCTGTCTCGTGAGCCTTGCCATCGGCAGGGTGCGTTCATCCGCTTCCATATCCTCCAGCAGGCTGCGATGCAATACCGGCAGTTCCGGGATCTCCGCTGCTTCCGGCAACTGGTCGAGCCCGGTCCGTAATTTTTTTACAAGCAGGTCCTTACTCCCATACCTGTTGAATGCCGCTGCAAGTACTTTCAGGTCAGGCAGGAAATGATCCACGGTCAGTGCCGGGCCTGTCCGCGTTATAAAGCCGGTATAGATACCGCTTTTCAGTTCTTCGATAGCTGTTTTTGTTTCATGGAAATTCCGCCAGATCACATCGGTTGCCAGCAGCTCACTCAGCAGGTAGGTCCTTCGCGCACCCGAACGCAAAGAGGGTGTGAGTTCACGTACCACACTGAGTAGTTTTGCCGCGTCAGTCATCGCTTCATCCACTTCGCGCCGGCGGCTTGGATCTGCCGCCACAAGATTTGACACCACATGTCCCAGCAGTATTCCGTCCTGCTCATCAGCGCCGCCCCTGCATGCCGAGAGCACCAGCAACACCGCACCCAGACGAGGGACTGCTGCGGTCGGCAATTGTTGGAGTATCCCCACGAGGTCATGCCGGTAGCAGATCGTGCTGCCATTGATCCATTCGATCACATCCGCATCGGCCCAGCGCCAGAAAGTTCCGGCGGGGGCCTGCAGCAGCGGTTTCATATCTTCCGTTGCTTTAATCATGCGCGGGCTTTATCAATGCACGGATACCGCTGCGACGGGCATTTACAAAATAATTTTTCGGGATAGCCGTCCATGTGCTGTTGCGATCAAAAAGGATCCAGTTATCCGCAGGGAATACCTGCTGCATGACCTGGGGGAACAATTCAACGGGCAGGTTAAATACAAATCCCGAGGGCAGTATAAAATCTCCCGATACATAAAACGCCCTGCCCGGTAAAGCAGGCAGCGGATCACCCATCACCAGGATACTTCCGTCTTCTGACACTGCATAGGATACCCGATCAAGTCTTGTCTGCGAAGCCGTTTCCCCATATAATTTCCAGCTGTCATAACCGGTCATCAGTACAGTTGACTCCTGTTCTGTTTCACCGGGAAGCAAAACCAGTGCAACCCTTCCAGTCACCTGACCTGGCAGCAGGGATACCGGTAATTCGAGTGGCAGGACTGCTGCCGGGGTTGTCCAGGCCAACTGCGGCAAATCCGCCACAGGCGTGGGTTTGCCTGGGGGAAACAATAAACCGTTTTTCAGTTCATATGTTGCGGAGAAAGGAAGTTGCCTGATCTGGTCAGGTAATACCGGACCGGGGTTCTCCAGTTGCAGCCAGGTTGTTTCACCATCAATACAAACCCGCAGTTCACGCATGGCGCGGACCGGGCTGAGTCGTTCGAGGTTGGCAGTATCCATCTGGAAAACAAAAACCATAATCAGGCGGTATGAAGTATTTTTTTCCAGAGTTCATCGATCGGTTCGCGCACGTACCTGCGTTGCGTTTCGTTGATGATCCATTCCACCCTGCCATCGAGGAAACGCAGGCGATCCTTGATGATGGTGCGTTCGGCAAGCGAAACGGTTTCATCTTCCCACTGGTCCGTCATACCGGTTACTTCCCGGAATATTTCATCGGCATCGGGGGATGGATTGATCAGCGCACGCGGGTGAATGCCGGGGCGGTCACTCTCCCCCTCGATCACCGAGTTCACGATACCTGCGATCAGTTCGAGTTGCTCTTCCGTATCCCAGATATAACGCATGACCCACATATCGGAAAGGATGGCGGTGGTCCTTTTGCACATCAATGCACTGGCCGCTACCAGCCGTTGCAGTTTGACCGCACGGCGATCGCTTACCTGTACCCCGGCATTGCGCAATGATTCAATGAGGTTGATATAGGCCGGACGGATGGCCTGCAGGTCAACAGTGCCGATCATCGACTGCAGCTGTACCACCTCTTCGGCAGTTATCCCCGGTTGCTCACCTATGCCTTTCTGTTCGAGTTTCCATCCCGCCTCGAGTACATTATTCAGCAATGCAGGATCCACATAATCGCATCGCACGCGGATCAGGAAACGGTCAAACAATGCCTGCAGTGATTCTTCTTCGGGCAGCTGGTTACTGGCTCCGATAATCATCACCACCGGCATTGGACGGTTTTCGCGGCCGCGACGGAATACTTTTTCATTCAGTACCATCAGCAGGCTGTTGAGGATCGCACTGTTGGCGTTGAGCAGTTCATCGAGGAAAATAAGATGGGCTTCGGGCAACATGCCTTCCGTATTGGTGACCAGTTCCCCTTCACGCAGCCGGCGGATATCAAAGGGACCAAACAATTCATTGGGTTCTGTGAAACGGGTAAGCAGGTACTCGAAGGTTTTGCCATGCAGCATCTTCGACAACTCGCGCACCATTGCGCTTTTGGCAGTGCCCGGAGGGCCCAGCAGGAACATGTTTTCCCGTCCCGCGAGACAGATCCCCATCAGGTCGATGATATCATCTTTTCCCACAAAGCGTTGTTTCAGGTGTGCCAGCACGGCATTCAGGTCATCAATCAGTCTGGTGTTAACCGTTAAAGTGTCCATCAGTTATTTATTCATTGTCAAACCCCGGCCAGAATTTGCCGGGATATTCGCCGGTGACGGCTTTTATCTGTTCAAGTACAGGCCCCGAAGCCATTGTTTTTTCTTTATAAAAAATGATGCGGTCGGTATACAAGGTCCGCAATGACCCGTGCTGCAGGAGCGTATCATTAGTGTCGCCGGCAATACCCGCACCCACTGCGGACAAAGGCCAGCTCTTCAGTTCATCGCGAATGAGTGTGACCAGTATATCGGAGGGTGCCAGGCCTTTTGCAAGGTTCAGCAGCGCCGGAAGGTGCCGGAAAACGAGATCCACTGAATACATTGCAGAGGGTGTCTGCGTTGCATCAGGTGTTACCAATCGTTTCCTTACTTCTTCTTCACCGGCGTCGCGGTTGATGATCAGGTGGGCAGCATAAAATACATACTGTGCTGCGCGGATGGATGCCTCGATGTTCAATGACGGGGCTGTTCCCGCGAGTTCCAGACTGTCTTCCAAATAAAATCTTTCCAGCAGCCGGCCTGTCTCCGCCAGGTCATCTGCACTGATCTCCACCAGCACCGCTGGTACTGTCACCTCCCCTGTTTCCAGTAAACCAGAAGTAAATTCCACCAGTTCCATAAGTCCCAAAATACGTTAACTTTCATTCCCGTGCCAGTGGCGGCAGGGAAAAAACAAACAATGTTATATGGGATTTTTTGATTCTTTGTTCGGCAGGGAAAAAGCTGGTGCAGGTGCAGGCAAGCCCGTGTCCGGACAGCAGGAATACGTAAAGCTGATGCAGGACGTGGAAGTATTGCCCGGACTACATCTTCCATCAGTCCTGGCCAGTCAGTGGGATCTTTTTGAACGGAAAAAACTCCCTGTGATAAATATTGAAGCCACTCCCGCCGGGGACCTGAAACTGGAGGATAGTAAATTCGGCGGTTACCCGATATTACCTGTTGAATTTGCCTACCCTGTCGATGCGGATGGCAGACCCCTCTTCCTGCTTGCCCAGATCAACTGCAGTGAGCTGCCCTCACCAAATCCCTATCCTGACTCCGGGTACCTGCAGTTTTATATTCCCGGCTTTGATGAATTATGGGGACTGGAACATAAGCAGGGAGAGCGTCCTTTATACAGGGTAGTTTACCATAGCGAAGAACAGTCAGCGGAATATGTTGCTGACCTGTCTTTTCTCAAAGAAACCATGGCGGCGGAAATGCTTCCCTTTTATGGATCCCTGAAATTAAGTTTCAATCCTTCCACGGAATATTTCGGGTTTACCGATCACCGCTGTTCAATCGACGAATTTAAATTGCCGGACGCCGGCACTTACGGAGATCAGCTGGAAAGTGATATTGATGATGTGTTGGCCGAACGGTTTCCATCCAGCGGTCACCGGATGGGTGGATATGCTTATTTTACACAGGAAGACCCGCGGATTTACAACGAAGCGATCAGCGATTATGTGTTGCTGCTGCAGATCGATTCGGATGATACAATCATGTGGGGTGATGTGGGTGTGGCCAACTTTTTCATCCACCCGGATGACCTCGCGAAAAAAGATTTCACGAAAGTGTTTTTTACCTGGGATTGCTGCTAAGCCTTGGACCCTGCTTAAAAAATCCCTCAATTTTGTGATCTGTCCGTTAGACGGAACAGGTTATTTTTACATATCACTACCACCGCCCCTCCGAAGACCCCATTTTTTACCAGGAAAAATTTAAACAACTGCTTATGTTCCGCCCGCTCCTGCTCGCGCTGTTCTGCGCCTGCCCCGGATTGATCTTCGCCCAACAGAAAGGGTATTACCGCATGCCTGCAATCCATGGTAACACTGTGGTATTCGTGGCCGAAGGTGATCTCTGGAAGTATGACCTCATTTCGAAATCAGCATCGCGACTCACCACCCATGCCGGCCTGGAGCGAAACCCGGAAATTTCCCCTGACGGGAAACAGGTGGTGTTCAATGCAGAGTACGAAGGTCCGTCGGAACTGTATACGATGTCCCTCGATGGTGGCGTGCCCAAAAGGATTACCTATGACCACGGCGCCACACAACAGGCCACCGGATGGACCAGGGACAATAAAATTATCATCGCAGGTTACAGTGGCAGCAGCATACCCGCAGCCCAGCTCGCACTGCTCGATCCGGTAACATCGGCCCGTACACCCATACCACTCTGG
>SEAD01000248.1 GCA_004173355.1 Chitinophagaceae bacterium
GGACAGTCAAAACACTTGAAACAGCTATTGGATGCCCCCCGCATTTTTTACCTTTCGAGGCGGCTGCGGGAGGCATGGCTTTTCCTGCCCTGTCCCGCCGGTTGGTGTTTCCGGCGGTCGCATGGTGAAAATGCCGGTTCCGGGGGATGTTCAGCAGGGATGCCGCCCGGAGCCGGCGCATCACACGCGCAGTTCAGCGGGAGGGGGCGGAGACAGCCGGATGCGTGCGCCCCTCTCCGGAAGGGAAACCTCTCCGCGTTTTGTCAGGCGCCGCTACTTGTAAGTGGCCGGGTTCTCCGTCCGGGCTTTTCAGGTGTGCCGGCCGGAGTGCGCCTCGTCCAGTCCGCCGCATCGTTTTCCTCGGTTTCGGAAAGAGAGATGCTTTCCAGAGGCGCTCCGCCGCCGGGGTGCCGCTTTTCCCCGGGACCGGCGTTTCCACCCTTGCGGTCCTCTTCGTCCCCTGATTGGAAGTCCCGTGGGTTGAGATTGCTGTCCTCCCTGCTGGGGAATTCCACAGTTTTGGATTCGTCCTTGCCGGATGGAGCGGAGGGGTTTTGGGGGGAGTTCATACCAGGTGAACGGTCCGGTCCCGGCCCGCCGCATGCAGGAAAAAAGTCCGCCGATGAAAAATATTTCCGACCGCTCCGGCGACGCTCGTACCGCCCGCCTCAGTTCAGTCGGCCCGCCTTCCCCATTCCTCCACTGAGTGATTGATGCATATCCCGGCAGAGATGCAGAAAGCCCACCACCGCCTCCTCGGGCAGGAGCCCCGCCCTCTCCGCATCGGCGGCCACCTCCCGCAGCGCCCGCGCCATCGCCTGAGTCACCACGTCCCCCATCCTGTCCCGAAGCGGCGCGCGATCTCCATGCGCGTTTCAGGGTTGAGGAAGCTGAAATCAAAGGGGAGTGGACTGTCACCGTTCATGGGGAGCCAGTGCCGTATCCATGGACGGCGTTTGTGCAAGCGCCACACGCTCGGCATGTCATCACGCTACAGATGTCGAAGCGTGCCACGAAAAACCGCTTCAAACGGATTTTCCCTCCGTTATCAGGCCGAGCACGTAGGAGTGGATAATAGTATCTCGGAGCAGAGCCCCCGTTTGGCCAGATCCCAACCTGCCTCGGGTCAGTGGGGATGATTTAAGGGCGGCCATTTCAACCTCCCACCGTTCTGTTTCCAGCAGTGAACCCAGATAATCGGCCACCTTTTTGGTTTCCATCTCCTGGGCTGCTTTCTCCGCGTCCAACTCCGCCTTTCGTTTGCTCTCCTTCTTCTTTTTGGTCTCCTCCCGCGCTTTGACCTTTTCCTCTTTCGCTTTAAAATCCATTTCCATTTGCTTTTTTGGCCTGAAGCCGCGTGGCGGCGTGTAGCGCTCAGCAATGGCCTTCACCAGCCAGCCTGCCCGGTTTTCCGGCATCGTTTGTCCTTTGGACAACAAATATTCTAAAGCGTCCACTTGCTCGTTGATCTCAGTTTCCTGAAACTCGGCAGCCAGCCGCTTGGCCTGAGCCCGCGTCACACCATGACCAACCAAGCGCCCCTCTGTTGGAGTCAGGTCCTCTACTTCAATCGTCAATGGAGTTTGAGCCCCGTCTTGTAATTCCTGGTCCTCAGCTTTCCTCCCACGCTCGAAATGCACCTCCCAAATGCCAAGCCTTTTGGTGAAGCGCTCACTGGCTGGCAACCTTTTCAGAAATCCAGCCTTTTCCAATTCCTCCACCGCTGGAATCAAACGGCGCTTTACCTGTGCCATGTCGCCATAGGATCGGGGCAGCCCCAATTTGTGGAAGGCGAATTTCTCCAGATTGAACGAAAGCCTTGAACGGTGGTAAAACCGTTTGTCCAAAAACCGGTACATGCGCTTGGCGATGGCCGTGGAAAGGGCGCTCCAAACTTGGAAATCCAGAGCCTTGATGTTGCCGGACTGGAAACTCCGAAAAATCACCTCGTTCCATTTGATGTGGGAATATCCCGCAGGCCCTTCGATCTGGGGCTGGCCAGGCCTGAAAATCCAGACGTTGTCCAGAAAGTGGAATTTTTGGTTCACCCACTGTCCAGTGCCTTTGTCACGCCAAGCGTTGTCGTAATACAGGCTCACTCCGAGCCATCTGTTCAAGGCTTCATGAACCCGGTAATAATTTTTGGTGCTCGGAGGCCAGCGCAGCACCTGCAGGAGTTGATACGGGGTGAAGTAAATTTTGGGACTGCGGAAGCCTTGCTGGCGTGTGAGCTGAATCAGACCAAGCAGCACCTCATCGTCTGATGCGGTTGGGAGACCAAAAGCATCGCTGGCGGTCACGGTAAGGCTCCTGAGTATGATTTCTCCTGTCGAGCTGTCCTTCGTCGAATCCTCGAAAACGATGGTTTTGGTGGCCTGATCCACGCGGTTGCTCAGAGTCGCTATGGGAAACTCGGCAAGGTTCAGTTCATCCTTTCCTTCCTGATACTCTGAAAGCATCCCGGCAAAACCGGGGAGTTGCTCTTGTATGGAGGCTGACTCCTTTTTTAGCCCATTTTTCATTTTTGAAGAATTTTCCTTCCCAAAAACAGCAACATCCGGGCTGCCGGTCAGAGGTCCCGATTTGCGAGCCATGTTGTTGTTTAGAGTTAAGGAACAAACAAGTTAAGAGTTATGTTGGAAATGACCCTTGGTAATCAACGAGTTATGAATAATTTTCTGATGAAAAGAACGATATTTCCTGATGAAAAGGACGTGCTGCGTCAAAATGCCCTGATGAAAAGGACGATATTTCCTGATGAAAAGGACGATAGTCGGCTGGGATTTTCTGATGAAAAGGACGATACTGATCATTATTCCTGAGGTCAGGAACGATACTGGACCTCAGATTGCTTGGCGAGAACTGGTTTTATTAAGAAAATGAAGCCAAAATCCTTAGAGCCCAGTCCACCGAAAAAGGGTGAACACGTGCTTTTCAGCAGAAAGTTCTGAGTTGTGGCGATCGCTCCGACAAAGCTGCAGATGCATACTCTCAATCAGTATGCAGATGACGTTCTTGGTTTCAGGATTTGCCTTTCTGGGTACGCTTGTCCTCAGCACGGGCGGAATCCCAAGCTCTACCGATGTCCTCAGAATTTTTCGGACAAAGCCTGAGGGCAATTTTCACTGCATCTGAAAATCCTCCCCTGTGGCGGCGGCCTTTGAGCAGCAGGTCCAGAATCTCGTCCACATGGGCCTGTTCCGTCGCGTAAAAGCTGACCGTGGTTTTTTTGACACCTTCAAAATCGGGCAAAGAAGTCTGGGTTTCAGGAAGAATGCCGATGGACGTATGGAAACTTTTGGAAGGAGAGGTCGGCGTCTCTTCCCTTCCCTGCTGATTCAGCTGCTCCGGCACACCTTCCCCTTGGGGCAGAGACAGCTTAGTCTGATCCGGGACCGATGGCTGTGAATTGGCTTCTGCGGGCTTGGGTGCAGCCGAAAAGCTCTTGGCCAAGAGGTCGCTTAGAGGGTCTGGTTTTTTGCCCATGGATTAAAGTGTGCAAGTATGCTTGTGCA
>SEAD01000249.1 GCA_004173355.1 Chitinophagaceae bacterium
TTTACTACCGCAAGGATTCACTTCGATGCGCAGAACCTGTTTGTGATCACTCCATATGATGGTGTTGACCCGGAAACAGATTCCTACACTGCGGCATATCCGTACATCAGGACATTCACACTCGGACTGAACCTCTCTTTCTAAAGAAATTAAAAACTGCAACGATGAAAGTTTTAAAAATATTCCTGATCCTGCCACTGGCCGCATTGCTGCTCAATGGCTGTACCAAAGACCTGGTACCAAAAGATTATTCAGAAATCAACCCGGCTATCTTCCCGCGTTCGGCTTCAGATATTGAGGCGATGGTAAATGCCTGTTATTACCCTTTACGTGGTGCGTATGGGGATGGCATTTTCTCCACCTCCGAAAACGGGGTAATGTTTGTGGCTGATGCGACCACCGAAATCATGCACGGCAAGTATGGCCCGCAGGGAAATGCAAGCCTGCATAATTTCCGTTCGGATGATGCTGCATTCACCCGGTACTACGATGTTTTCTACAACAAGATCAGCCGGATGACAACAACCATCGACCTGATCCAGAATTCAACGGTGAGCGAGAACCTGAAAACAAAAGCAATCGCCGAAGTCCGTTGTGCCAGGGCGCTGCTTGCGTATACATTGTTTGACCTGTATGGTCCGATTGTAATTGCGCCACTTGAAGTGCTGAAGAGCCCGTTGACCGAGGTTCCGCTGGCACGCCTCACCAACGAGGAAATGGTTAATTATATCACCGCCGATTGCGAAGCTGCTGCCGCTGACCTGCCGTCCCCATCCGAAGCGGAATACGGACGGTTCAGCAAAGCCCTTGCAATCATGATCAATATCCGCCTCAACCTCCACGAGAAGAACTGGCCCAAGGTAGTGACGCTCTCCAACGAGGTAATTGCTTTCAACCATTTCTCACTCGATGCTGACTATGCCGGTATGTGGGACCTTGAAGGTGCAAAAGCCAGCAATGAGGTGATCTGGGCAATTCCCTGCGATTATGCCGGTACCAGCGAAAACCAGTGGCAGCTGATGGTGCTTCCTTCCAACTATGCACCGAAGGGTGGCTACGGAACAATCAGCAGCACCTGGTGGTTTTATGACCGTTTTGAACAGGATGATAAACGTAAGGAAATGCTGATTGCAGAATATACAGGCACCGACGGGATTACCTACAACCGTTCAAGCCCGGGTTCCTATCTCGACTGGGGTCCGATCCCGCTGAAAATTGCGGAAGATGCACAACGTACATCCGGTCTCACCACCGTAGATATCATTATGTACCGTTATGCTGATATCCTGCTTTCCAAGGCAGAAGCGATCGCCAATTCAGGTGCGCCCACACAGGAAGCAATGGACCTGGTAAACGTGGTGCGTGCAAGGGCTGGCCTGCCGGCCAAACTGCTCTCCGCATACAGTTCACTGTCTGCATTCAACGACCTGATCCTCCTGGAAAGGAGTCATGAATTCTGGTGTGAAAATGGCCAGTACCGTGCTGACCTGATTCGTCATGGCAAGTTCGTCAGCCGCGCACAGGAAGTACATGGTACCACAACCACCGGTCCGAACAAAGTAGTCTATCCGTTCTCACTTACCGCAGTAGCGGAAGGCAAGGGGGCGTTTATCCAGAACCCCGGATACAATTGATTGATCACGTGCGCCTGAAAACAAAGAAGTATGAAAAAGTTTATCACCACCGGGATTTTTGCAGTTGCCTTGCTCGCAGCCGTTTTGCCCGGATGTAAAAAAGACAGTTCCGATCCGGATCCGGTGGAACCGGAAAAGGGTATCGCGTACGAATCGATGGCCACACCGTTTGCGAACCCGGAACGAGGATTTTATAAAACCCTGATCCGGAAAACAGGGGAGGCGGGTCTGGTGCAATCGCAGCTGAACACTTACCGGGCCTCCAATATTTCACTGGTCCTGCGGTTCTTTTATCTCGACGGATTCAAGGACAAGGCAATCAGCGCCGAGGAACTCGCATTGTTCCAGGCGGATCTCGATAAGATCCGGATTGCGGGACTTAAAGCCCTGCTGCGTTTTGGGTATACCGATGATATCGCAGGTACCGATGCGCCGCTGGCTATCGTAACACAGCATATCGACCAGCTCAAACCATTGTTCGAGGCAAACAAGGATGTCATTGCGTTTGTACAGGCAGGGTTTATCGGTGCCTGGGGCGAATGGCATTCATCCAGCAATGGACTGTCCACCACAGCCAACCAGCGTGCCGTGCTGGAGAAATTGCTGTCGGTGTTACCGGCAGAGCTGATGGTGCAGGTACGGACCCCTTTATACAAACAGGCAATCTATGGTACTACCAATCCCGTGAATTCATCGCTGGCTTACACCGCAGATGGCAGGGCAAGGGTAGGTCATCATAATGACTGTTTCCTTTCTGGGGGCACCGATTATGGTACCTATACCAATGTAACGGCGGAGAAAAAATTTGTCAGCGATGAAGCTGCATTTGTTCCCACCGGTGGTGAAACCTGTCCGCCTACCGGCACGTATAGTCCCAACTGCCTCGAAGGCCGTAATGAAATGAAATACCTGAAATGGACTTATCTCAACCTCGATTACTACCCGACCACCATTTCCGGTTGGAGGCTGAATGGTTGTTTTGACGAGTTCCAGTCGAACCTCGGTTATCGCCTCGCTGCAGTGGAAGGATTCTTCCCCGACGAGGTAGCGGCGGGTGGTACACTTTCATTCAAACTGAGCGTGGCCAACAAGGGATATGCACCGCTGTACAGTAAAAAGACAGTGGCAGTAGTCCTGAAAAATACCGTGTCTGGTACTTTTTATGACCTGCCGCTGCAGGCAGACCTGCGTACGATCAAACCGGAGCTGACATCGACCATTGAAGAAACACCTTCCCTTGCGGGTGTGCCTGCCGGTACCTATTCGATGTACCTGCGGATTTCCGATGTGGCGGTATCATTGAAAGACCGGACAGAATATTCCGTGCGGCTCGCTAACAAGGATGCCTGGGTTGCAGAACACGGAGGCATAAATAATCTCAGCCACCAGCTGATTATTCGATAACCATTATCAACTAACTAACTTAAATATCAAACCATGAAAAGGAACTTCCTTTGTTTGTTTTGTATGCTTATGGCCACACTCGTTTTCACTTCCTGCAAAAAGGATGAAGGAGGCAGCGGACTCAAAGCGGTTTTCAGCTATGTAGCCGACGGTTACAAAGTAAATTTCACCAACTTCTCCAGCAACGCAACCACGTACAGCTGGGATTTCGGTGACGGCAGCGGGGAAACATCCAGCGCCCGCGCACCCCAGCATATCTTCACCGCCAAAGGTGATTACCTCGTTAAGCTGGTCGCTGAAAGCAATGGTGAGTCAAATGAATTCATTGACACCGTGACCATCATCGGACCCAATATCAAAATCGATAATGATCTCTCCGACTGGCAGTATGTAAGTTACACCCATGAGAATGCAGCAAGCTATCCGGGTACACTCCGGGCGCTGAAATCCTTTGCCAGCGGCACTGACGT
>SEAD01000250.1 GCA_004173355.1 Chitinophagaceae bacterium
CCGCCGCATCACAGCGGAGCTGGCTAAGTCGCAGCAGGGGGAGGATCGGTTTCATGATGGTCTCGGAGTCGAACCAATGCACGGCCCGTGAAGGATGCAAGCGCGTGATGGTGTGGTCTGATTCCGGTTCCGGTATCGGGAGTCAGGCAAGGCCTCCCCGACCGGGTGGCTTATGAAGGCATGGACGCAGGCACAGATGAGCGGTCTTGATATTTATGTATTATAAATCAATTCCAGGCGGGTTGAAGGCAAAATGGAATCTGACGAGTATAAAATGCCGAATGCATCCGCGCAAAATGGTGCGCGCCGGTCCGAAGAATATCATTCAAAATACGAACGCTTTTTGTGAATTCATGTAACACGTTGAATCAAATGACGTAAATTAATTGAAGCAGTGACGGCAATGGCCGGGATTATCGCCAACCCGTCTGATTGCTCGGATAAGTCATTCAGATAACGATGTTATGTCCCAGCAAATTCAGACATCCGGCGTCTTAATTCCTGTTATTATGGTCTGGATTGTCACTTTTGCGGTAGGCAGGCCTTTGGGAGAAGGGGGGAAATTACCCCGCGCGCAGGGGTCGGAAGGTCTTGCCAGTGCGACTCCAGCGGTTAGCGCGCATCTCTGGGAGGACCCATTGGAAGTGGTCGGAGGACTGGTGCGGCATCCCACAAAAAGTGAGAAGGAGGAGAAAATTTCCAAGCCTTCCGATTTCCAGCAGACTCCGGCGGAGCAAGCTGGGGAAAAGCTTGCCATCTTTGTTCCTTTGAGGGGCGCGCTATCCACGGATCACGCGGAATACCGGCGCCGCCAGAGATATGCGGTTCAAGCGGCGCTTTGGTGCAGGGGTTATCGCCCGGATAAACCAAGAAAGCTGGCGTCGATATCACTCGATTTCAAGCGCCTGAGCGGAGATGATGTGGAATCCGCGAAAAATTGGTGCAATATCCCTTATGAGGATTTTCGATATGACAAGGATGATCGGTTGCCCGTGAGGGTGAGGATTTATTATCTCAATACGGAATTGGTGCCGGACTTCGTCCGTGGAGCTGCGGTTATAGCGGGGGACGCAAAGCTCTTGGGCTGGAGACTGACTATGACGAGCCCTCCCAGTTCCGATGCTCTATCGTCAATTCTGAAACCGCGAAAGGAGCTTCCCTCCAGTTTCGATGCACTAAAGGACTCAATCTTGATACGGAATTTATTCCCCTCCGGATCGATCAGCATCTATAATACCCAGGCTGCAGGATATTTTGAGGAGTTCCAGACCAGCTCATCACATGTGATGCACAGAAGAATGGAAGGATTTCCATGGCTTACGATGAAGGTGACAGTCAATCAGCTAATCGAATCCGACGATAAAGCGAAGGAAAGCATTTTGGAGGAGCTCAAAAATCGCGGGGTAAGCTTAGGAGAAGATGCAGGCTTGAGCGGTCAGCCGACTCGAATGGCGCTGTTTGCTGAATGGGAAACAACATTCGGGCGGGAATTTTACAAACAGTTTAAAGGGGATAAGATTGGAACTAATGTTTTAGGCTATTTTTATCTGAAAGGTCTCGATGGACAGCCGCCCACGGACCGGCGCAGAAAATCCGGCTCCGATACGCTGATTCCGGGGCTGGATACGAAAGAGATTGACAGTGCGGGGGACGCGCTGATCCGTCTGATTGAGCCTCCCTCCCTTCCCATACCGGTCGGACCTTATCAATTCGACTATCTGGCCCGGTTGGGTCAGAAACTGGTGGATGAGGATCGGGACCGCAGAAGTGACGCCGGGGGCGCTATCCGGGCCATTGGCCTTTTAAGCACGGACTTGGAGGATAAGTTGGCTTTACTGAAGATTCTGCGCCCGCGTTTTCCGGAGGCGGTCTACTTCACCAACGTGCTGGAAGCTGATTTTCTACAGTCTGAAAACACAAAATACGCGCGCAACCTTCTGGTCTTCACCCGGTATGATCTGGAGGGAAAAAATATCCTTACGGGTCAAAAACTGGAATGCGAACTGCCGGTTTTCCGCACCGCTCACCAAGTGGCTCTGGTGGACGCCATATGGGCCAGCCTGGAGAACCGGTCGGCTCCTAAGCCCAACGAAAAACGCGGCATTAAATTGTATGAGATCGGACTGCGTAAAGCGCATCCCCTCGAGCCAGTAACCCCGCACCCAAGGCGTGCTTGGGCCGAACTCAAGCCTTTCAGACACTTGGTCTTCCCACTGTTGATCCTTGCACTGATTTTGAAGGCAAATTGGCTGGGCCGGAGAGTATCACCGCCTGAAACTCCCACACCACTGTCTCACGGTCCTAAAGGAATAAATGCGGTGTGGTGGAGCGTGATATCCGTCCCCGTTGTATGGGCGATATCGATGGACGGAGGATGGAAGGCGATCGTGGCCGGGGTTGCAACGGGGTTATTTGTAGAAGCCCAATTGGCTGACAACGAGAGTTTTTTTCAAAAATACCTCCGGCCTAAAGGATTTCGGTGGATAAATGCAGTGTGGTGGAGCGTGATATCCGTCCCCGTTGTATGGGCGATATCGGTGGACGGAGGATGGAAGGCGATCGTGGTCGGGATTGTAACGGGGCTGTTTTGTTATTGGGTCAGGTGCCTGCCGGAGCCTTCGGTGGACTGGCTGCGAGGTTTTGTGTTTGGGCCGAAAAAAGGACTGGACTTGGAACTGAAAGAAGCACTGGAAAAATCTTCCGTTGATGCTCCCACGTATGAATCTTCCGTTGATGCTCCCCCGAAGCCTCCGCCTGGCCGTGCCGTGACTGCGAAGGGGAGCCCGGAAGGCGGCCGGGGCACGGGAGCATGGTGGACAGGGAGTATTCTGCTGGCGCTCTGGGGATTGGCCTGGTGGGCCAATGCCGGGCCTTGGAGTATTCTGATGCTGCTGGTGTCCTCGGGGCTTGCGCTTTGTCTGCTCTGTTATCGGGTGTCTCCGGAAAAGATTTCCTGGAAAACTTTATTTGGCGCGGTTGTGCTTATTTTCCTGGGAGCGGCTGTGGTCCGCTGGATCATGTGGGAAAAGATCAGGGAGCCCATGGTGCTGGCAGACGGTGTCAGTGTGTGGCCGGCAGTGATTCTTCGGTTTGTTTGCGCGCTGGTCGCGTTGTTATCGCTCCGACCGATCTGGAAGGGTCTGCAGCTCCTGCAGAATGAATGCACTGGGCGATTTTTCTTCAGAAGTCGGATGCATGCTTGCGAGAAAAATGGGGAGCAGAGGTGTTTCTTGACCAGATTGTTTCCCGTGATTGATCCGCGGAACTTCAGCGGAAGTAATGCTTGGCAATTTCAAAATCAGGAAAAAATTCCAACCGAAGCCGCTCGATGGAGGGACTACCTGATATTTTCAAATCCTTTTGAGGACAGTTCCAAAACTCCAAGTTTCTCCAGGCGATGGATCGTATTGTCCATCTCGGGCGTCCTGCTGACGGTGGTGGTGATGGCTCTGTTTGG
>SEAD01000251.1 GCA_004173355.1 Chitinophagaceae bacterium
CATAAGCTGAACTATAATGGGTTTTTCTCGACGGTGGATCTGTCGGTATTTTCCAGGGTTTTCCAGGAAGTGATCAGCACCGCATGTGGATTATTTTCTGATCTGGAAGGCAGATCCCGTAAGTGGCCTTCTGTGACCAGTGAGCGTAGGGTAACTGCGCTTCTGCGGTCGATGCGCTGGGTAGCATAATACTTAAAATATCCTTTTTTTTCATCCAGAGTGATCGAATCCATATGAATGGTAAGCACCGCGGAGGAGGAAAGAACCGAACTGAAAAAATTTCTTTCTTTTAAGTTATTGTACTGCTGCGCGCCGCTTTCATCAATGAGATACATCGCCTGGCGCATCTGGGACTCAATGAAATTCTCATCGGGTATCAAGGAAAAAAAAAGAGAATGAAACCTGGCAATATGTGCCCTGTATTCCGCTCCCCTGTTCATTTCAAGGTCTGTTCTCCTGGCCAGTACCGGGCTGTTTCCGTCCTGCAGTACATAGATGGATTTTCTGGAATCCGAAACCTGCCGGTAGGCATAGATGCTTACCGTAAAGCAAATGGCAAAAGCCAGGATGAAGCTCAAAAGCGATAGCCTGGTTGCCAGGCGGATCTTTTCTTCTATGTTTTTTACGATCATCATATCCCTCCTACTGCGCTAGTGGCCATACTGCTGATCCTGGTGGCGCCGCTGCCCATTGCGCTCGCCGCTGAACTTACCCCTGAAGTGGTCACGATCCAGGTAGAAATACTCGGAACGGTAAACATGGTGATCGCGCCAATGATAAAGGTAATGATCACCATTCCAAAGGAGAGTACCCCGTTGGCGGCAAACCAGCTCAATTTTTCAATGCTCTCTCCCTCCGCGCTGAGCAGCTCGCTATAGCGCAAAATTTCAGCTTCAAGGGCATACTGCTGAAACAGGGAGGCGACGTACATGACCAGATAAGCAATCCCTGAATACAGGCTTACCGAAACAAACCTTGCGATCCATTCGGTAAAAGACTGCCGGAAGGCTGGCAAAATACTTGCCGCTACCGAGAACGGCCCCAGGATGATCAGTATGGTTGAAAAGATGATCTGCACAATAAAAATCACATACACGCTGATCCTTAAAATCCAGATGGCCATGGTTTCCAAAAGCGAGCTGGCCAATAGCTGAAGGCCCACCTGCAGGCGGTTGCGCATTTCCACTACCGGATTCCAGACCTGGGAAAAGCCTTCCTTTACCGAACTCTTGACTGATTCCCACGCATTTTCATACCAGGTATCCGCTTCGCTTTTCGCAATTTCGGTACTGGCCTGGAGCTTAAAAAGTGCATCGGACACATCCACCATCAGCTTTGCCCGCTGCATTCTCAGGTCATTGATATGGCTTTGACTGCCATCAAAAAGCTGTTCGGTGCGGTTTTCTACCAGCGCTCCTGGATAGGCGATAACTTTGGTGAATGCCGGCCACCACAAAATAACCATCACCAGCCCAAAGGGACGCAGCAAAGGCATCACTTCGAGTTTTTTATCTCCCGAAATCATCCCATAACAGATAATGGCAAAGTAAATCAGCATCAATATCGCGCACAACGCCTGCGCATCGGCCAGGAACACATCGTAATGGGTCCAGATGGTTTCCTTCATGCCCTTCAAAAAGTGCATCATCCCTTCCTCATATACCCCATTGCCCTGCAAAAAATTGAAGGTATCCTTGAAAGATCCCGGAACCTCAACCTGGAGTATGGGCACCAGTTGGGAAAAATTCAGTAAGCTCATAATTTCGAATTTTTAAGAATTATGTTTACTATTTCGATATCGCTTTTAGCGGTCTGGCTTATGGCAGTTTCTCTTGTCTTCACCTTTTCTTTGGCAACTGAGAGATTCAGATAGCTTCTGCAATGGCTTTTTTTATCCTCCCAGGCTGCCCGGAGCTTTCGGTATTCCAGTAATAGCCGGTGATAGGAAAGGATTCTGGATCCCCTTTCCATCGGCAGACTCCTGGCAAGGGAAAGGCGCTCAGACAAAGAGGCATACTGCTCCTCATACCAAAGGGTTAACCCGCTGGAATTCAGGTAGGCGATTTCCCTGGGGCCAAGGCCGCGAAACCTTTGCTTATAATCAGCGGAAAAGGCGGAAAATTCGCCCGAATAATAAAGGGACCACAAAGGATCAGCGCTGGATAATGCCGGTGAATAGGCCGCATAATTTAATGCTGAGCTCTGGGCGAGGGTATCGGAATGCTTTTTATAAGCATCTGTTGCAGCACCCATAGCGATCGCCAGCCCTAAGCGCGTCGTCTGTGGCCCTACAGGGCCAAGCGGCCTCAGGTCCTGCTTTGGGTAATTGGGGTGAAGGCCCCAGGTCATCCAGTAAAGAGGGTTGAGTCCCAGAAACCCCGAGGTGGGGGTAAATTTGTTTCGGTCCCATGATTTAAAAACCATTCGCTCCTGCTGATTGATGATCGCTCCATCGCGGATTTTCATCTGGGCATTCAAACTGAGGTTAAGGGAAAACAGGGTTAAACACAGAATTGTTAATTTCATCTTTTTAGCGTGTTATAGTTTAAAATAATCTGCCCGGCGAGCCTTCGATCGGTATTGACAAAATCCTTAAAGGGGTTGATCTGCATAATAAAAGAGCGCTGAGCAGCCCAGAACATCGTCTTGTGCAGGGAAAAGACCAAAGCACGGATGAGCTTTAATTCAAGTGAAATCTTTTTTATAAGTGCATCACGCCTTTCAAAGTTCAGCAGTAAATGCTCGCCCTCCTTTAATGCCAGCTGGGATATTTCCTTTACCAGCCTGAGCCCCCTGTCTTTTAACTGAGAAGAAACCTGCTCTGCGAATAGTAAAAGATGGGGATGCCGGGAGGCAAAACCGATCATCTCCTGCGAAGCGGAAAAGATTTCAGCACTCATAGCGAATATCTCTTTTACCGCCAGCGCAGTTTTGAGGCCCTGATCAACCTGGGTCAGCGAGCGGTGGATGAGCTGCTGGGTCAAAACCAGCGCCGAGGTATTGATTTTAATGTTTTTAAGACTTCGATTCATCTCATCAATTGTGATCTGCATCATCATTTCCGAAGATATCCGTGCAAAGCCGTTTTCATTCACAATAGCGAAGTGATCTTTATCAAAAACCACCGTTTGCGCAAAGCTGGACTTTCCCAAAAGCAATGGGAAGACCAATACGGTCCATAAATGTCTCATATCATTTGAGTTGTTTTATCCGGGAGAGAATCTGATCGATCAATTGCCTTTCCTTTTTGCCGGTATCAGAAAATATAGATCCGCGGGAATGGAATTTTTTCCCTGCAGATTTCAGGGCAGTGCTTAATCCGGACAGCATGAGCGAAATAGTCCTCAGCTCGCTCACCACAAAGCCCGAAAGAATACGCCGGTCAGCTCGCGCCATGGCATTGATCTGCCCTATGCTCAGAGAAATTCCATACAGGTAGTTCA
>SEAD01000114.1 GCA_004173355.1 Chitinophagaceae bacterium
GGTCACACCGGCAGACTTCGCAGCTTTTTCGATATTGTTTTTGCACATACCACAATTGCCGTTCACCACAATGGTCTCGGTCCTGGATTCCTGGGCAGAGGCTACGAATGAAGAAACAGTAAGCAGGGCAGCGATGGAAAATATTTTAAGCGATTTCATCTGGAGATAATTTAAATTTTACCGCGTACGCGGAATGGATTTGAAAACAGTTTGATCACCGTCTTTAACCGACGGCTCAGATTGGGATTCAACAATCCTTTATCAGATCCGGAAAACGCTTATTGCCACGCAGAGATCCTGCGGAGGTAGTATGGGAGGGGGATAAATCGTACGTACATACGGTTCATCGAAATTGTAAAAGGAAGCCGCGAGATAGGGTGAGGGTATAGTCACCAGCGGTTCGAGAGTAGGAATCACCAGGTCAATCGCGGCGGTGGGTTTCTGGTCATCGTCCATTTTCACCACCTGCACTTCATCCCGGCAACAACCATGTGCATCATCCATGTGCATCCCGCATTTACCACACTGTTTGCTGCCCGAAGAGAACAGCTGGGTGGAGGCGAGTTTGTCCATACAATAGTGGAAATTGACCATCACCCCGCAGGTAAAGGCGAGGTAGGAGGCAAACACTATGATGAGGACAATTTTTTTCATGGACCTTACAAAGATACATTTCTATCCGGTCCGGCAAAGCCCCCTCGCCGCGGACGGCCGGTAAAGCGGTTAAGAAACTGGTAAAAAACGGGTGTTAATTGACAAAACTCCAGAATATACCAAAGCGGATCATAAAACCGGGGTAATAGTAGTTGGGGGCCATCGAATTGTTGCGGGTCCATCCAAACCCGTTTTCCGATGTGAATTGTGCCGTATTCAGGTTTTCCGCGCGGAAATAAAGTTTGAAGCCCTTGATCCGGAAATGCACATATCCGGCGATATCGGGCATAGGGTTGTTTATTTCCACTGTGTCCTGGTACTGGAATTTACCAAGCAGCGGCGAGTACCCGTCAGCCTTGTACGGGGAGAAATAACGGATCTCGGTACCGAATGCGATCACCAGGTTTTTGAATCCAAGGTTGCCCTCATAACCGATCCGGTTGCGGGTGAATGCCAGCGGCAGGTTGACTTCGGCATTGCCGACTACCTGCTGCACGTACAGGTCAGCATGCCATCTCCAGTGTTTGCCGAGTTTGAACACCTTCTCGGCTGTCACCTGCAACACGTTGAACGGACTGGATTGCTGGCTCAGCTCCACGTTATTCTTCAGGTATGTATAATTGGTGGCGAGGTAGTAGTTGCCCGACAGCCGCAACCCAAGGAAGGGCTGGTAAATAGACCCGAAGAAGTGGATGGTATTCTCCTTGTTGAAATTTTTTGTGGCATCCGGATCGAGGTAAAAAGCGCTTCGCTGGTTGTAGATAAAGGAGGGGGTCCGGTTGACGTTCTCAAACCCAAGCTGCACATACCCCTTACGCTTACCGATATATCGCTGCAGGCTGCCGTAGGCATGGTAGTCGCCGGAATTCAGTCCGGCAAAGAAGAGTTTACCATTCGCCTCGAGATCCCATTTCTGGTTACGCGTACGGTTGCGGTATTCCGCATGACCGAATATATTAAAGTAATTGAATTTCCCATTCAGGTTGGTAAGTGTCATGTTCTGCGCGGAAGCCCCTAGTTTAAGGAACTGCTGCAGGTTTTTGGCATCGGGGAAAGTATAAAAGGAAAAATCATTCAGGAGCTCGCGCCACTGGTCGCGGATCCGCACCGTGTCGCCCGGGTTAAACGATACCTGGAACGCATCGTTGTAATAGGCACTGTCGCCGTTTGCATCAAAAAAAGTATAGTTGCGCTGGTCATACCTTATCGTATGTTCCAGTCGCAGCCGGGGATAAAACAATGGCACCACGGTTGAATCCGTCACCAGTGAATCTTTTTGCCCGAAATCATATTGCTGGCGCAGGACCACGCTGAATTCATTGTAGCGGTTACCCGTACCGATATCGGTATTGAAAAAATTAATGGTATTGGCGCTGTTGTTCCCAAGCCGCGTATACATCAGGAAGCGATCCTTGTATTCAGAAGCCCCGAGGCTGTCCGGGCTCACCAGCCCCCCGCTCTCCCCTGCAGCGAGTTTATTCCCGACAAGGATAAAATAGGCATTGTATCTTTTTTTCACCCCCTGGTACCAGGAAGTAAAGAGATAATTATTGTGGTTATTCTTCTGGTTTTTGAAAAAGCCCGAGGCATTGACCAGTCGGTACTGGAACAGGAAATTCCAGTTGGGTTTGATATTCTGCGTGTGGATCAGCTGGATGATCTGTTCCTGCCGGCTGGCCAGCTGGTAGTTCAGTTCAGAATAAGGTCGCGTGGTATTGAAGAACCGTGCTTTCTCCACCGTGTATTTATAGGCATCATACGCATGGAACCCCGGATCAAAGCCGGGTTGGAAGGAAGGTGAAAACAGGAGCGACCTTGTGGCGCTACCCGTATTTCCCAGCCAGATATGTGTCGGCGGGATGGGAAACACCGAAGTGTAATCATTCACCGATGAATCCAGCATGAAATTGCGGGTGGAATCGAGGTACCGGAAACGGATCGTGATGGAGTCTTCATTTTTATCCCTCCGCTGGAGACTGTCCGTGCCACCGCCGCCACCGCTCATGTTGCGGCCCATCTGCCCCAGCCTGCCGCCACCCGAACGGATCAGGGAGCGCTGGGCGGATGCGCCGAGCGAAAGGAAAAGCAGTCCGCAGAGAAAGATATAGCTGAGTCTGGTAAACAGGGTCTGAATATTTGGTTGTCCTGGTCCGGATAAGCCGGAAACACTGCAAATTAAGCCAGTGACGGCATAAACACACGGACGGTTTTGTTAAATAGCCGCGATGAGTTCCACGAAGATGGTTGCCAGTTTGGGTTCGGCCTCTTTTGCCGCCGCCAGCACCTCTTCATGCGTGATTACATTTTCATCCTCGCGGATCCCGATATCGGTCACCACACTGACCGCAAATACATCGATCCCCATATGATTGGCCACAATGGTTTCCTGCACGGTACTCATGCCCACCACATCACCACCCAGTACATGGATAAAGCGGTATTCTGCACGGGTCTCGAAGGTGGGACCGGTTACGGCCACATACACGCCCTCATGCAGTGTATAATTATGTTTTTGGGCAATGGACTTCGCCTTGTCGATCAGGTGTTTTTTGTAAGGTTCGCTCATATCCGGAAACCGGGGTCCCCATTCCGCCACATTTTTCCCGATCAGGGGATTGGGAGTGAAAAAGCTCACATGGTCACGGATGACCATCAGGTCACCCACATTATAGGAGGCATTCACCGAACCGGCCGCATTGGAAAGCAGCAGGGTGCTGATGCCAAGGTATTTCATCACGCGGATGGGAAAAACCACTTCCTGCGGGGTATACCCTTCGTAATAATGGAAGCGCCCGGCCATG
This sequence comes from Chitinophagaceae bacterium, assembly GCA_004173355.1. GTDB lineage: Bacteria > Bacteroidota > Bacteroidia > Chitinophagales > Chitinophagaceae > JBEVJC01. The sequence goes on from SEAD01000114.1 coordinate 3,456, forward strand.
GCCACCACGGTTTTCCCGCTGATGCGCCCGAAGATCAGTTTGCCCGAATGCCCTTCCACCGTGGATACCGGGAAATGCGGGATCTCGGTATAGGGAACCTCTTTTTCCACCTCGATGGACGCAGAAAAATTGCCCAGGCCGCTGCCGAGCACGATGCCGATTTCGGGCTGCCGGTCAAACTGTGCCTGCAGGAAGGCCACTGTTTCCTTAAGTTCCTTTAATACATCCGCCATAGTCTGAAAATTAAGCGAGCAAACGTACTGAAAATTATCCAGCCGGGTCGAAACGGGTTGCTGTCGTTTGCCCCCGAAGATTTATCTTCGCCAAAATTTTTTAGCATGAATCTCCATGAATACCAGGCCAAGGAATTACTGAAGAAATACAATGTGCCCGTGCAGGAAGGATATGCCTGCAATACCGTACAGGAAGCAGAAGAGGCATACCGCCAGATCAAAACGCAGACCGGCAGCAAATTCGCTGTGGTGAAAGCGCAGATCCATGCGGGCGGCCGCGGTAAAGGTGCTATAAAAGAAAACGGACTCAATGGCGTGAAAGTGGCCAAGTCGCTCGAGGATATCCAGGAGTTCGCTACCAAATTGCTTGGTGGTACGCTGGTGACCATCCAGACCGGTGAAGCGGGTAAAGTGGTCAACAAGATCCTGGTTGCCCAGGACATGTATTATGACGGGGCTTCAGAGCGTAAGGAGTTTTACCTCTCCATCCTTCTGGATCGTGCATCCGGCCAGAATGTGATCGTGTACAGCACCGAAGGTGGTATGAGCATCGAGGATGTAGCGCATGACACACCGGAAAAAATCAACAGGGAGTTTGTGCACCCCGCCGGCGGACTGCAGGCATTCCAGGCACGCAAGATCGCGTTCAACCTCGGTCTGAGCGGTGAGGCATTCAAGAACTGTGTGAAATTCGTAACGAATATCTACAATGCATATGTTGGTCTCGATTGCGCGATGCTCGAAATCAACCCTCTTTTCAAGGCTTCCGATGATAAAATCATCGCGGTTGACTGTAAGATGAGCCTGGATGACAACGCGCTGATGCGTCACCCGGATGTGGCCGCACTGCGCGATACCTCTGAAGAAGATCCTACCGAAGTGGAAGCAGGTAAATACAACCTCAACTTCGTTAAACTCGATGGCAACGTAGGTTGTATGGTCAATGGTGCGGGTCTCGCAATGGCCACCATGGACATGATCAAACTCAGCGGTGGTGAGCCTGCCAACTTCCTGGACGTAGGTGGTACTGCCAACGCACAAACCGTGGAAGCCGGTTTCAAGATCATCATGAAAGACCCGGCAGTAAAAGCAATCCTCATCAACATTTTTGGAGGTATCGTTCGTTGCGACCGCGTAGCCGCAGGTGTGATCGATGCCTATAAAAACATGGGAAATATCAATATCCCGATCATTGTACGTCTCCAGGGCACCAATGCCGTGGAAGCAAAAAAACTGATCGACGAGAGCGGATTGAAAGTACAGTCGGCCATCCTGCTCAGCGAAGCCGCTGACCTGGTGCGTAAGGCTGTTGCTTAACCCGTTTTACTTTATACTTATTGAAACCCGGCATCCTGCCGGGTTTTTTTATGTCCCCGCCCGCCCGTTTATGCAATCCGGCGGATTCCCGCATCAGGCAGTAAACCACTGCATATGAAACAGCTTTGCTTTATGTCTGCGCTCCTGCTTCTCCTGACCGCGACCCTGCACGCCCAACAGCGGAAAAATATTGAAAGTAAAATAGACAAGGTGACTGTTTTCCGCGAAGGTGCGCAGGTGGAACGTTCCGCGAAACTGTCGCTGGCAGCGGGCAAACAGGAACTCGTATTTAGCGGCATCTCTCCCGGCCTCGACAAACAAAGCATCCAGGTGAAGTCCGGCGACAACCTCGTCATTGTTTCCGTGATCCACCAGGCCGATCATCTCCGCGAGCAGGCCAAACAGGAAGAAATCCGCGATCTCGATACAAAGCTGGAAGCCATGGGTGAAAAAATGGAACAGCAGAAAAACACCATTGCAGTCTTTAAACAGGAAGAAGCCATGCTGCTGAAAAACCAGCAGGTCGGCGGTTCCAATACCGGTATGAAAACGGCCGACCTGAAAGAAGCCGCCGATTTCCAGCGGGCACGGCTCACCGAAGTGTACCAGAAAATCGCGGAGCATGAACGAATCCTGAAACAACTCACCAGGTCAAACGCCGCACTGGCAAAACAATACGGCGAACTCAGCAGCCGCTCGGGATCCGCCACCAGTAATGTGATCGTCACCATCAGCTGCAAATCGGCCATCACAGCGGATTTCACCCTGAGTTACATGGTTCGGAAAGCGGGCTGGTTCCCCACATACGATATCCGTGTGAAGGATATCCTTTCGCCGGTAAACCTGCAGTTCAAAGCCAATGTGTTCCAGGCAAGCGGGGAAGACTGGAAAGAAGTACGCCTTGCGCTTTCTTCGGGCAACCCAACGGCAGATAACAATATCCCCGAACTCGAGCCCTGGCATCTCCGGTACCTGACAACCGGTGAGCAGGCGATTATGATGCGGGGTGTACCCGGTGCGGCTACGGGAATGGCAGCAAACACGGGTCGGATCGTAGACACGGATGGCCGTCCGCTGCAGGGTGCCACCGTGTCACTCAAAGGAACGTCGATCGCCACCACGACCGACGTCAATGGCCTGTTCCGTTTACCACCGATAGCCGCCGGCAACACCCTTCAGGTCAGTTCTGTTGGATTTGAAACAAAGGAACTGCCAGCCAGTAATGGCTACTCATCCGTCACCCTTCAACAATCAGCAAATGAATTAAACGAGGTTGTGGTGATTGGTTACGGCACCAGGAAAGACGGGGATCCGGATAACGGCTGGTACGAACGCGGAGTGAGTTTTAAAAAAGCAAAAAAAACCACCAGCGTGGATGTAACCACCAACTACCAGCCCACCAGCGTGGTGTATGATATTGCAGATCCCTATACGGTACTCAATGATGGCAAAACCTATATGGTAGATATCGACGGGTACGAGATCGATGCAAAATATGAGTATTATGCCGCACCCAAACTGCAGCCGTTTGCCTACCTCACGGCAAGGATACTCGACTGGCAGGACCTGAATCTCATGGATGGTGAAGCCAGCCTGTTCTTCGAAGGCACATTCCTCGGCAAGTCGATGCTGATGCCGGGTTCAACAGGCGACACCCTGAGTCTCTCGCTCGGCCAGGATAAAGGCGTGGCCATCAAACGCACCATGGTAAAGGAATTCAGCTCGAAAAAATTCATTGGCAGCAACCGCACGGATACACGTCTTTACGAAATCAGCGTGCGGAACAACAAACAGCAACCGATCCTTATTACTGTCGAGGACCAGCTCCCCATTTCCACGCTGAAAGAAATCGAGATCCGTAACCGCGAATACAAAGGGGCCAGCCTGGACGAAGACACACAAAAAATCAGCTGGGCTATCAGCCTCGATCCCAAAAAAGAAGAAAAGAAAAGTTTCAGTTACGAAGTCCGTTACCCGAAAGAACGGAACCTGCAGCTGGATTGACAAAGGCTCCCTAATTTTGCCGGATGGAAATTACCATCCGCCGGATAACCCCGGGCGATAATGCCGCCATTGCAACCATCATCCGGGACACACTCACCGAGTTCGGTGCCAATAAACCCGGTACCGTATTTTATGATGAAAGTACCGACCATCTCTTCGAACTCTTCGGAGCCGAAGGGTCCGTGTACCTGGTTGCGGAACGCGATGGGAGATTGCTGGGTGGTGGCGGGATCTATCCCACCGAAGGTTTACCGCATGGCACGGCGGAACTGGTTAAAATGTACCTGCTGCCGGAAGCACGGGGAATCGGTCTTGGGAAAAAAATGATGGAGGCCGCATTTGAAGAAGCAAAAAAGATGGGCTATACCGCGCTGTACCTCGAGACCATGCCTGAACTGCGCAAGGCAATCAGCGCTTATGAGAAAGCAGGATTCAGTTACCTGCCCGGACCATTGGGTAACAGCACCCATACCGGCTGCGACCTCTGGATGCTGAAATCACTTGAGGCCTGATTAACCTGTAATATGGATCAGAAGCAGGTCAGGATGCGGCTTTCACCGGTTCCACTTCGTACACGGGGCTGAACAGGTACACTTTGCTGGTGGCCAGTTCAATACCCTTATACCGCTTCCGCAATTTCTCCTTCTTCTGGAATATACGCCCATCGCTGGTTTTGAAGAGTCCGCCCGCTGCAATTTCCTCCACCAGTACCAGGCTTGCCGCACCGGCATCGTACCTCCGGAGCACACGCAGCAATCCATCCTCCGCACAGGTACTTGCAGCAGGGTTATGCAGGGAGAGCATCAGCTCCCGTTCAATATCGGCCGGAAAGATTTTTTGTTCGAGGAACTGTTTCAGCACTGCAGCATACACCGACTTCCACTCCCTGCCGTGTGCCATTACGCGGTTGCCATACTGTTCGAAAGTAAGCAGGTGGGCGAGTTCATGGAGCAGGGTAATCAGGAACGACCAGGTATTCAGGTTGCCATTCACACTGATCCGGTGGTTGACTCCATCGATCCGGTGACGGTAATCACCCAGCAGGCTCTTGCGCTCGCGCGCAACGGTCAGGTGGACCTTGTACCGGCGCAGGTATTCCAGCACCGGTTCATAAGTACCCGGTGGCAGGAAATCCTGCAACTGACCCATGGGCACTTCCTTCTTAGGCATTCTGTCTTCCCTTGAGCAGTCGGAGAAGTGAGGACACTTCCACGGAAGTATATACGAGGTAAAGGACCAGCAATACAAACAGGGCTGGCTTATTAATGGTATCCGCGAAATAGAAATAACCAAAAGCAGCAATCACCACCACGAAAAACTTGATGATAAACCCGGAATAAACCGCCCGCACAAATACATGCGGATTCTTGTTTTCCAGCGTACCCCGCGTTATCAGGAAGGCCACCAGCGACACGCCGAACAATACGAGGTTGCCAACCAGCACCACACTCTGGTCAATCCCTTTTTTGAGGAGTAAACCCCGCGAAGCAATAAACAGCCCGTTCAGGATGACAAAAATGATGATCAGCAGACGCAGCGCCTTCAGGTTCGTTCGGTTCATTTCAGTTTTTTATTACCGGTTTCTCGTATCAGTTTGTAAAATGTACTTCCCAATACGAGCAAAGGTAATAAAATGGTAAGCAACGGCGAACAGCCCAGCCATTCGTCGGCTTTTACACCAACAAACACGGAAAGGCCGATGGCCGCAAGTAACTGCGCACCAAGTCCGGCATACCGGAGCAGCATCCTGTTGGGATTATCAGGAGAGGACGAGCTTTTCTTTACCATTCAGTGATTTGACCTCGGCAACCGGCGTCACCACCGTACTGTTCATATGGCACTGGCCATTGAAAGTAGCAGTTGGTTCAACCTGGAGTTTGGCGGCATACAGGTTGCCGTTCACCACAGAATCACCACGGAGCTGTACAAGGTCTTTCACCTTGATATTGCCATTCACCTTGCCGATAATATCAGCCTGGTTACCGGAAATATCACCTTCCACGAGACCATTGGCACCCACTACCACTTTCGCGGAACTGTGGATATTGCCGGTAATGGTACCGTCGATTCGAAGGTCGCTGTTACTTGTAATGTCCCCTTTGAGGATTGTGCCGGCACCAATGAGCGTGGTGCCATTGCCTGCGGTTTTTTCGGGCTGCATGTCGGTTTTGTTTTTGGCGTTAAACATAGTTGGTTAATTTAATCGCAACACAGATAATTGGATACTTCAATCAATATAGACAATTTTTCAATCATCCTCTAATTCGTCCTTCGGGGTCGCCAGCTGCACCGTGTCGAGTGTGACCGCATCACCCCGCAATACCTTACGGAGATTGTCGATATAACCCGCCTGGAAATTCACTTCTTTTTCGAGTGAATCTACCCGGTACTTCATCTTCCGGTATTCACGTCCCACCTTGAGGTCATCATATCCGGGGATATAATATTTCAGGGGCGTGAACACAATCAGCGCAACCGTAAGACCCACCAGCACAACAAAAATTGTGCTCAAACCTATGTACACACTGAGTCTTGAGAGTTTGAACGTGACCACCTCCTCATACGTATCATCGTTCATCACCACGAGGCGGTAACGATTCCGTAATCTTTTCAGGGTCGATCCCGCCTCCAGTTTTGCCATACTCCTGCTTTAAAATTTTTTAAAGATAAGGATTGGAACCTGCCCCGCCTACTGCCATCCCCGGGGGAATTAACTGTGGAAAAACAGGCCATTTTTTTTGATACCGATCAATGTTATTTTTATACGATCCGCCATCCTTGTTTTTACCTTACCCCAGGGACCGCTTTTACTCCGGAATCACAGTGGCCGGGAAGTCCGGCAGGCAGCCTTTCAACCTGCTCATAATCCAGCCATTAACTCCGGAATAGTTGGGTAAATTGCGGAGCAGGCAAAATAACCCCTCCGGAACGAGCGATAGGGCAAAATTTTTAGTCGGATTTTTATACTAAAACACCTGAAATTCAGTTATTAAGAACTTAGTTTTTTAAGCCAATGGGAATTCCTGGAACGATAACCAGATTTTTACTGCTGCTCACCTGTGCCTGCTCATTGCCGGGCCTTATCCGCGCGCAGGAAGGTTTCAATCCAACCATCAAAAAACCAAAGGAGTTTGAAAACCGTCTGCTGCGTTCGGAGAAGACGGATAAAAAACTGACAGCACCCAAACGTTTCATACAGAATACCGTCTCGCACTATAACTACTTCTTCAATGCCAGCAACAAGGTGAATGAAGTGATCAACCGGGCCAAACTGGTCAACAAAGACCAGTTCGATTTCCTGCTCCCCTTTTACAACTACTCACTCGATGTAACGGCTGCCGACAGCATACAACTCGATTCGATCGCTTTCAAATCGCAGTCGGGTATTGTATTGCACGACCTGCGGAGCGACTGGGCCGATAATTTTTACCTGCTCTGGGGGGTCTCCTATTTCCTGCAGAAACAGTTCGACTCGGCCTACAACATGTTCCAGTTCATCAACCATTCCTTTGCAAAAAAAGAATCCGATGGATACTATCTTGCCATCGGCAGTGCGAGGGACGGCAATGATGCCCGCAGCATTTCCACAAAAGAAAAATCATCCTGGTTCAAACGCGCGCCAAGCCGCAACGATGCATTTATCTGGCAGATCCGCAACCATCTCGAACAGGATCATTTCACGCAGGCAGCAAGCCTGGTGCAGGCTTTACGCAACGACCCCTCTTTCCCCGAACGACTTGAAGCAGATCTCGAGGAAATGCAGGCGTATTACTTCTACCGCCAGGAGCAATGGGACAGTGCAGCCGTTCACCTGGAAAATGCACTCCCCAATGCCGGCACAAAACAGGAACAGGCGAGATGGGAATACCTGATCGCACAGCTGTATGAAAATACCGGCCGGTTTGCCCTCTCCAACGAATACTACCAGAAATCGATCGGACATACCACTGACCCGGTCATGGATGTATACGCGCGTCTGGGTTCGGTACGGGTCAACCGCGATGAGAAGGCCGATGCGATCGACCGGAATATCGCAACGCTGGTGAAAATGGCGGGGCGCGACAAGTACGTGGACTACCGCGATATCATCTACTACATGGCGGCGCAGATGGAACTGGAGCGTGACAATACCGATGGCGCGCTGGACCTGCTCTACCGCAGTACCCGATACGCAACCAACAACCCGCCACAACGTAATAAGGCCTTCCTCCAGCTGGCGGAACTGAGTTTCGAAAAACGCCGCTACCGCGACTCCAAAAACTTTTACGATAGCCTCAGCAACGATGACCCCGCTATCAAAAACCCCGACCAGGTAAAATCCAGGAAAGATGTCCTTTCGAAAATCGTGAAGAACATGGATATCATGGACCGGCAGGACAGTCTCCAGCGCCTCGCCGCTCTCCCGGAAAGTGACCGGCGCGACCTGGTGAAAAAGATGGTCCGCAAGCTGCGCAAACAACAGGGTCTGAAAGATGAAGGTGCCGTCACCCTTGGCTCTGCAAAGGAACAGACGGGCAAGACGGAACCCCCACCCTCTATGTTCAGCAATAACTCCAAAGGGGAATGGTATTTCTACAACAATAACCTCCGCTCAAAAGGGAATACTGATTTCAAATCCCGCTTCGGCACCAGACCCAATGTGGACAACTGGCGCCGCGGGGCAGCCGTAATCGCAAAACTGAATGCGAAACCGGATAACTACACACCGGACCAGCCACTGACCAGCGGATCCACCGAAGGCATCGCAGGCACTCCGGAAATCACCTATGATTATCTCTACGGCAAACTGCCGCTCACGGCCGAGTTACTGAAAGCCTCCAACGATTCAGTACAGGGCGCCATGTTCGAAAACGGGGTATTGTATATCCAGGAACTGGAAGACTGCATCACCGGGACCACCACACTCGAAGCGTTCCGCACCCGCTTCCCCGGATTCACTGGAATGGATGAAGTCCTCTTCAACCTCTACTATTGTTACAACCGCAACGGCGATAAAGTAAAAACCGATCCGCTCAAAGCCGAGATGATCGATAAGTTTGGCGACTCCGAATTCACGTCTATTGTGAAAACCGGGAAACGCAACAGCCCGGATCTTCCGCAGGAAGCCCCCACCCGGCTGTATGAAAACATCTACGACCAGTTTATTGAAGGTGATTTCACCGCAGCCGTGGCCCGTAAAAAAACGGCCGACAGCCTCTATGGGAAAAACTACTGGACACCGCAGCTGCTTTATGTGGAAGCGGTCTATTACATCAAACAGCGCGAAGACAGCACGGCCAAAAAAGTATTAGGAAATATCATCAGCCAGTTTACCGGCAAACCCATTGCCGTGAAAGCAGAAAACCTGCTCAGCGTGCTGAACCGCCGCGCACAGATCGAAGAAGAGCTGCGTAATATGCAACTGGTCATGCCAGCCGATGACAGCACACAGGTTGCGGTGGCACCTGTCCCCAAACCTGAACCGGAACCGGAACCGATCGATCCGAAACGTCCGGGTCTCCGTGATGTACCCCGTGATAAAAATGGCAAACCCGTGATCGAAGCCGGAAAGGATCCGATCGCGGCGAAAGGCACCGCGGGTGTGGGAGTCACCAAACCGGTGGTCCCTGAAGTAATCGCGAAACCGGATACTGCAACCAAACAGCCCCCGGCTGTCGTCACAGCAGGGAAAGATACCGCTGCGGCCGCACCGGTAGTGGTGAGCAGCCCGAAAACCGATACCGTTGTGGCCAAACCACCGGTGAACCTGAATTCATTCAGTTTTGATGGAGCCAGCCCCCACTATGTAGTGCTGGTCCTCAGTAAGGTTGACCCGATTTTTGTAGGTGAAGCCAGGAACGCGTTCTTCCGGTACAACCGCGATTATTATTACAACAAACCAATGAACGCGGAACTGAGTGAAATCGATAAGGACAACCGCCTGCTGCTGATCAGTCCGTTCAAAACCGCAGAAGAGGCAGTGGCCTATGTGGATGAAACCAAACCGAAAACCGCCAGCAATATCATTCCATGGCTGAAGGGTGGCCGGTATTTCTTCCTCATCATCAGTGAGAAGAACCTCGGGGTACTGAAAACGACCAAAGACGTTGAAGCCTACAGGCAGTTCCTCGACAGGAACATACCGGGCAAGTTTTAATACATTGTGACAAAATCGCTTAATTCCTGAGTATGAAAAAATCAGTCCGCATTTTCTGGCGCATCTTTTTCGTTGGCGTCGGATGTTTCGTCCTGCTGATCGCACTGGCCAATTTCGGGGTGTTTGGTAAAATGCCATCTCTCGAAGAACTGGAAAACCCCTCGATCCAGCAGGCCTCCGAAGTAATCGCGATGGATGGTACCCTGATGGGTAAATATTTCACCGAACGCGGCAACCGCAGCAACGTGAACTATCGCGACATCTCCAAAAATGTGATCGATGCCCTCGTGGCCACGGAAGATGAACGTTTCTATGACCATTCGGGGATCGATTTCAAATCAACCATGCGTGCGGTCGCCACCGGTGGTGGCCAGGGAGGCGGATCAACCATCACCCAGCAGCTGGCCAAAGCTCTGCTCGACCAGGGCAGCAAAAACATGTTCAACCGGGGTATCGAAAAACTGAAGGAATGGATCATCGCGGTGAAACTCGAAAGGAATTTCACCAAGGAAGAAATCCTGACCCTCTATCTCAATGCAGTACCTTTCGGGAATAACATTTATGGGATCCGCAACGCGGCCCGTACATTCTTTAAGGTAGAACCGGATCGCCTCAGCATCGAACAGGCAGCATTGCTCGTTGGTATGCTGAAAGGCAATACCGTGTACAACCCCATCCGGAACCCGGTTGCATCCCGCGACCGCCGGAATGTAGTACTTGGTCAAATGGCAGTGAATAATAAAATCAGCAATGCCGAAGCGGCCAAACTGAAAGCCCTGCCGGTAAAAACCAACTACGCAAAACTGGACGAGAACACCGGATACGCCCCCTACTTCCGCGAAATCCTGAAAGATGAAGTACGCCGTGTGCTGAAAGATGTGGAGAAACCAAATGGCGACGCATACGATATTTATAAAGACGGCCTGAAAATTTATACCACCATCAACCCGCGTATGCAGGAGTATGCCGAGGAAGCAGCAGCGGCGCATATGCCCAAACTGCAGGCCGCACTGGTGGCGCAGGCCAAAATCAAAAACGGTACCGTCTGGAAAGAACACGATGATGTATTGCAGAAGGCAATGAAAAACAGCGACCGCTGGAAAAACCTTGCCGAAGACGGATTACCTGACAAGGACATCAAGGCTACCTTCCTGAAAAAGGTCCCGATGAAAATTTTCGCGTGGAACGCCAAACGCGAGAAAGATACCATCATGACCCCGCTTGATTCCATCAAGTACCATCGCCAGATGTTGCAGACTGCCTTTATGGTGACTGACCCGATGACGGGTGAAGTACGCGCATGGGTGGGTGGTATCAACTTCAAGACGTATAAATTCGACCACGCCAACCTCAATACCAAACGACAGGTCGGGTCAACCATCAAACCATTACTCTATATGGATGCAATGGAAAACCACGGCTTCACACCGGAGACAATGGTGCTCGACCAGCAACAGAATTTCGGGAATAACCAGCTGGTGCCTGCAACCGGGAAATCATGTACCGGTCGCGAAATGACCATGGCTTCTGCGCTCGCCTTCTCGCGGAACTGCGCTTCGGCATATATCATGAAGCAGGTAGGACCCAGGGAATTCAGTGACTTCATCGGTAAACTCAACATCCCTACCAAGATTGAAGCATTCCCCTCCATGGCACTGGGTGCAATGGACCTTTCCCTGTTCGAAATGATGTGGGGTTACAGCGTGTTTGCGGGTCGTGGTTTCTCTACCCGCCCGGTATTCAT
>SEAD01000115.1 GCA_004173355.1 Chitinophagaceae bacterium
GATTTTGTAAAAAGCATCCATGGCATGAACGAAAGCGACCTGAAAGCGCGCCTGGAAGAGGACAAACAGCGGTTGAAAAAGCTTGAGTTTGCTCATGCTATTTCCCCGCTTGAGAACCCGATGACGATCCGCGGCCTCCGCCGTGATATCGCTCGCGTCCAAACCTTAATTAAGTCAAAGCAACAGGAAGCATAAAACGCTAATAAAATGGAAGACAGAAATTTAAGAAAAATAAGAATTGGTGTGGTGACCAGCAACAAGATGACCAAAACCATCACTGTTGCGGTTGAACGTAAAGTGAAACACCCTATCTACGGTAAGTTCGTAAAAAAGACTACCAAGTTCCATGCTCATGACGACAAGAACGAATGCAGCATCGGTGATGTGGTGAAAATCATGGAAACACGCCCCCTCAGCAAGACCAAACGCTGGAGGCTTGTTGAAGTGGTGGAGAAGGTGAAATAACACCGTGGTCACCGGACCGGATGAAGTACGGACAATTTGGGTAAGTTTTAAATTGTAAACAAGGACACTGATATTGGATCCGGATGGTTCTCAATCGATGTCCCAAACAGAAATATAATGATTCAGCAAGAAAGCCGATTAAACGTAGCGGATAACAGTGGTGCCAAAGAGGTATTGTGTATCCGTGTACTGGGTAACAGCGGTCAGCGTTATGCCGGTATCGGCGACAAGATCGTGGTCACCATCAAGGATGCGCTGCCTGCAGGTGGTATCAAAAAAGGTACCGTTGCAAAGGCCGTGATCGTACGCACCACCAACAAACTGCGCCGCAAGGACGGATCTTATATCCGCTTTGACGACAACGCGGTGGTGATCCTCAACCAGGCTGACGAACCCCGCGGTACCAGGATCTTCGGACCAGTGGCACGTGAACTGCGTGACAAGGGTTACATGAAGATTGTATCACTGGCACCAGAGGTACTCTAAAGACGGAAGCGTTCCGGCAAAAACAAACAATAACATTCCGCAAAATCGGAGTAAAGTATAGAAACAATGAAAACAAGATTCAAACCAAAGTACAATATCCGGAAAGGAGACAGCGTGGTGGTAATCTCTGGCGATGATAAAGCGCTCGACAAACCACGTATTGTAAAAGAAGTGTTGGTGGAAGCAGGAAAAGTCCTGGTAGAAGGTGTAAACATCATCACCAAACACACCAAACCTTCTGCACAGAATACCAAAGGTGGTATCGTGAAGAAAGAAGCTCCGATCCATATCAGCAATGTTATGCTTTGGGATGCCGCGCAGAAGTCTGGTGCACGTGTTACACGTGTAAGGACCGAAGGGAAAACTGAAAGGGTTTTTAAAACCAAAAAAACGCAGGGAGGTAAAAAATAATGAGCAACACAACCTATACCCCAAGACTGGCAGACAAGTACAAAAAAGACGTTGTACCTGCCCTGGTAAAAAAGTTCAGCTACGATACTGTGATGCAGGCTCCGAAACTGGAGAAAATCTGCCTCAACCGTGGCGTTAACGGAGCCGTTACCGATAAGAAACTGGTTGATATCGCGCTGGACGAACTGACTACCATCAGCGGACAGAAAGCAGTAGCTACCAATTCCAAAAAGGATATCTCCAACTTCAAACTGCGTAAGAACATGCCGATCGGTGCAAGGGTAACCCTGCGTGGTGTGAAGATGTATGAATTCCTTGATCGCCTGATCTCCGTTGCGCTCCCGCGTGTGCGTGATTTCAAGGGTATCAGTGAAAAGGCATTTGATGGTCGTGGCAACTACACCCTGGGTGTGACCGAGCAAATCATTTTCCCCGAGATCGATATCGATAAAGTGAATAAAATCACCGGTCTTGATATCACTTTCGTAACCTCTGCAGGCACTGACGAAGAAGCATACGAATTACTGAAAGAACTCGGTATGCCTTTCAAGAATGCCGCTAAACAAACTTCAAACTAAACTCTCAAAATAATTACACTATGGCTAAATCATCAGTCACAGCGAGGCAGAAAAAACGCGAAAGGTTAGTTGCTCAGCATGCTGAAAAACGCGCAGCGTTGAAAGAAGCAGGCGATTGGGCTGCACTCGACGCTATGCCAAGGAATTCTTCCGCTGTACGCTTGAAGAACCGCTGCCAGCTGACAGGACGTCCAAGGGGATACACCCGTTACTTCGGATTGTCAAGGATCATGCTGAGAGACATGGCCCTGAATGGTAAAATCCCGGGTCTGAAGAAAGCTTCCTGGTAAGCAATACGGCAGGGATTATTCCCCGCCAAGGATGAAATAAAATATAAAAACAGATTTAATCTTATAAAATGGTAACTGATCCTATAGCAGATTTCCTGACGAGAATCCGTAACGCGCAGATGGCTGGCCATCGTGTGGTGGATATTCCTGCTTCAAACTTAAAAAAGCGTCTCACAGAGATCCTGTACGCCCAGGGATATATCCTGAAGTACAAGTTCGAAGACGATAACAAACAGGGTGTGATCAAGATCGCACTGAAGTATGATCCCACTACCAAGCAGCCCGCTATCCAGAGCATGGAGCGCGTAAGCCGCCCGGGTCTCCGTCAGTACGCATCGCCTTCACAGTTCCGCCGCGTGAAAAACGGCCTTGGTGTGGCTATCCTGTCTACTTCCAAAGGGGTTATGACCGATAAGGACGCCAAGACGCAGAATGTTGGTGGTGAAGTTCTTTGTTACATCTATTAATATCCGGCCCGCAGGGGCAGGGTGGAAGGTTGAATGACCATATAAGTTCTCTATACGGTAACTGAACACATTCAACCGGTTTAATTATATCATTTACAAATTCGTTATTATGTCTCGTATAGGTAAACAACCGGTAGTCATCCCAAGTGGTGTAACCGTAACAGTGGGTAAGGATAATGTGGTGACCGTTAAAGGTCCAAAAGGCGAACTGAAGGAATCAATCGACCGCGATATCGTGGTGGAAGTGAAAGACGGTGTGGTGAATATCACCCGCCCGACTGACCAGATCCGCCACCGTGCCATGCACGGTCTGTACCGCTCACTCATCTCCAACCAGGTGAAAGGCGTAACAGAAGGTTATGTACGCAAACTCGAACTGATCGGTGTGGGTTTCAAGGCGGCGAACCAGGGCAATGTGCTCGACCTCGCGCTCGGATATTCGCACAATATCATCTTCGAAGTACCCAAGGAACTGAAAGTGGCCACAGAACAGCTGAAAGGGCAGAACCCGATCATCACCCTCGAGGGTAATGACAAACAGCTGATCGGTGCTGTTGCCGCCAAACTTCGCAGCCTGCGCAAACCTGAACCATACAAAGGAAAAGGTGTTCGCTACATGGGTGAAGTGGTTCGCAAGAAAGCTGGTAAAGCTGCGGGTAAATAAGTAAACAAGTCCCGGTAGTGCGGAAGTAATGAAGCGCTACCGGTCTTTATAAAATTTCAAATTTTTCCCTGGCAGAATCAGGGACATAAAATAGAAAGCGATGAGCGTTAACGTAAAAACAGCAAGAAGACAAAGGATCCGTTTTAACATCCGGACCAAAATCAGCGGAACCGCTGCAAAGCCAAGGTTGGCTATTTTCAGGAGCAACGCGGATATCTACGCCCAGATCATCGATGATGTGAATGGTGTAACCCTCGCTGCGGCTTCTTCAAGGGAGAAGGCAATCGCCGGCCAGAAAATCAGCAAGGTTGAGAAAAGCAAACTCGTTGGTGATGCCGTTGCGAAAAAAGCACTCGAACTCGGCCTCTCCGAGGTAGTATTCGACCGTGGTGGTAACCTGTATCATGGCCGTGTGAAAAGCGTGGCAGATGGTGCAAGGGAAGCAGGTCTGAAATTTTAAATCTTGAATTTTTTAAAAAGCTATAAATGTCAAAAGTAATTTTAAACAGGGTTAAAGCCGGCGATCTCGAACTGAAAGACAAAGTGGTTGCTATTAACCGTGTAGTGAAGACTACCAAAGGTGGACGTGCGTTCAGTTTCTCTGCCTTAGTGGTGGTTGGTAACGAAGCAGGTGTGGTTGGTCACGGCCTGGGCAAAGCGAAGGAAGTCCAGGAAGCGATCACAAAAGGTATTGAAGATGCCAAGAAAAACCTTATCAAGGTTCCTGTTATGAAAGGTACTATCCCGCACGACCAGCTTGCAAAAGACGGCGCTGCCAAAGTACTCATCAAACCAGCTGCCCATGGTACCGGTGTAATTGCCGGAGGTTCTATGCGCGCAGTGCTGGAAAGCGCTGGTGTCACAGACGTACTGGCAAAGTCACTTGGTTCTGCCAACCCGCATAACGTGGTTAAAGCTACCTTCCTTGCACTCGCCATGCTGCGTGAGCCGGTACAGGTTGCAAAAACCCGCACTATCGGACTGAAGAAGGTATTCAACGGATAAGTTTCACCTGACGTTAAAGTTTATAACATGAAAAAGATCAAAATCACTTTAGTAAAAAGCCCGATCGACCGTTCTGAGCGTCAGAAACTGACTGTACAGGCCCTGGGTCTCGGTAAAACAAACTCTTCGAAAGAAGTGGAAGGAACCCCGCAGATCCTCGGTATGATCCGTAAGGTGAGCCATCTCCTGAAAGTAGAAGAAATCTGATTTTTTAACCATTTAGCGAGCCCCGATGCTTTCGGGGCGTTAAGTCAAAAATAAAAGCAATATGAAACTGCACGAATTAAGGCCCGCAAAAGGCGCAACCCATAAAGACAAACGTATTGGTCGTGGTGATGGTTCCGGACATGGCGGAACGTCCGGAAAAGGTACAAAAGGTGGACAGAGCCGCGCTGGTTACAAGAGCAAGATGGCACATGAAGGTGGCCAGATGCCAATCCAGCGCCGTGTTCCAAAACGTGGATTCAAGAACCCGCACCGTGTTGAATACAAAGTCCTCAACATCGGACAGGTTGACCACCTGGCGGAAAAATACGGTATCACCGAGTTTTCCCCTGAAAACCTGTACATTAATAACCTCATCGGGCAGACCGACCTTATCAAACTCCTGGGTAACGGGGAACTGAAAGGGAAATTTACCTTTAAGGTCAACGCAGCAAGCGACAAAGCCAAACAGGCAGTTGAAGCAGCAGGCGGTACAATTGAAATCGTAAAGTAAAATTTCACTAACTTGCCAGCGTCCCGTTGACGGACGCTTTTTCCGTTTTGGGCTTTTAAATTTTTTTAATTCCCGTGAAGAAATTAATTCAAACGCTTAAGAATATCTGGAGCATCGAAGAGCTGAAGAGCAAAATCATCTTCACATTCGTACTCATTATCATCTACCGGATAGGTTCGCATATCGTATTGCCGGGGATCAACCCGTTACTGCTGGATGTAAACAAGACCCAGGGTTCCGGTATCCTCGACATGATCAACACCTTCGCCGGTGGTGCGTTCAACATGGCTTCGATCTTCGCGCTCGGAATCATGCCTTACATTTCTGCCTCCATCTTCATGCAGCTGATGACGGTACTCGTGCCGAAATTCCAGAAAATGCAGAAGGAAGGCGAGAGTGGCCGCAAGAAAATCAACCAGTACACCCGCTACCTGACCGTTGCCGTTACTATCGTACAGGCATCTGCCTATGTGGGTTACCTGCGCCAGATGCACGAGGCCGCTATCATGCCTGAGTTCGGATTCTTTACCATTTCTACCATCATCACCCTGACCGCAGGTACCCTGCTCGTGATGTGGATGGGTGAAAAGATTACCGACAAGGGGCTTGGCAACGGTACATCGCTGATCATCATGGTTGGTATCCTGGCGCGTCTCCCGCAGTCATTCCTGCAGGAGCTGGAAGCCAAGTCCACCCGTACCGGCCTGATCCTCGTATTCATTGTAGAGCTCGCTATCCTGATCGCAATCATCCTCGGATGTATCCTGCTGATCCAGGGAGTGCGTAAGGTTTCTGTCAACTACGCCAAACAGATCGTAGGCAACCGCCAGTTTGGTGGTGCCCGCCAGTTCCTTCCCCTGAAGGTGAACAGCGCTGGTGTAATGCCGATCATCTTCGCACAGGCGATCATGTTCCTGCCAACCCTGTTCACACTCGGTGGCAGCCCGAACGCTGTTTCTAAAATTTTCACCGACCATACCAATATCTGGTACATGGTTATCTATTCAGTAGTGGTTATCGGATTCACTTTCCTGTACACCGCCCTGATATTTAACCCCAAACAGATTGCGGAAAACCTGAAGCAGAACAACGGGTTCATCCCCGGTGTGAAACCAGGCCAGCCAACAGCTGATTATATCGGTAACGTAATGGATAAAATCACCTTTCCGGGGGCAATCCTCCTGGCATTCGTGGGTATCCTCCCCGGTATCGCACAGCTGATGGGTGTTACCCAGGGCTTCTCTTCGTTCTTCGGTGGTACGTCATTGCTGATCATGGTGGGAGTTATCCTCGATACACTCCAGCAGGTGGAAACCCAGCTGCTCATGCGCCAGTATGATGGACTGATGAAGAGTGGTCGTGTACAGGGTCGCCAGACAACCTCTGCCGTCCAGTACTAAGATGTTTCTTTTTAAGTTGATACAGACCCGGTAAGCTCGCTTGCCGGGTCTGCTTTTTTACGGATATTTGTGTTATGGTTATTTACAAAACGGGCGACCAGATTGAACAGATGCGCAAAGCCGCACTGCTGGTGAGCCAGACTTTATCTGAAGTGGCCAAACTCCTGCGGCCAGGTCTCACCACGCTTGAACTCGATGTATTCATCGGCACCTATATCCGTGATCACAAGGCAATACCAGCCTTCCTGAATTTCCACGGATATCCCTTCAATTCCTGCATCTCTGTAAACGATGTGGTAGTACATGGTTTCCCCAACAGGGATTCGCTGAAAGAAGGGGATATCGTATCCATCGATGTGGGCACCATCCTCGATGGCTGGTACGGCGACCACGCATACACTTTTGCCATCGGTGACCCCGGACCCGAAATCATGAAGCTGATCAATATCACGAAGGAATCACTTTATAAGGGGATCGAAAAAGCCGTTGAAGGGAACCGCATCGGTGATATCGGACATGCCATCCAGGACTATACCGAAAAGAAACAGGGTTACGGTGTGGTGCGCGAACTCGTGGGCCATGGACTCGGGCGCAGCATGCACGAAGACCCGCAGGTGCCCAATTACGGCAAAAAAGGGAATGGGGTAAAACTCAAGGAAGGGATGGTGCTGGCAATCGAACCCATGATCAATATGGGTAAAAGGAATGTGTTCACCGAAGCCGACGGATGGACCATCCGCACGGCCGACGGGAAACCATCGGTGCATTTCGAACACGATGTGGCCGTTGGAAAAAAATCCGCAGATATACTGTCCGATTACAGCATTATCGAAAAAGCGGAATCGGCAAACCCTAACCTCCATACAACAAGGACCGCTGCTGAAGCGGAAGCATAATGGCAAGGTACGACCTGCTTGTGATCGGAGGCGGTGCCGCGGGATACTTCTGTGCCGTTAATGCGGCAAGACTCCCTCCCGGGCTGAAAGTGGCGATACTTGAAAAATCAACAAGGGTTTTATCCAAGGTCCGCATCAGTGGCGGTGGGCGCTGCAATGTGACCCATTCCTGTTTTGAGATCGGGGATATGGTGAAACGTTATCCGCGCGGGGGCAACTTCGTACGCAAAACATTCAGCCGGTTTTTTACAACCGATACCATCAGCTGGTTCGAGACCCGGGGAGTAAAACTGAAGACAGAAAAGGATGGGCGCATGTTTCCCGTCACCGATTCTTCCGAAACAATCATCAGCTGCCTCCTGCGCGAAGCAGGATTATACAACGTGAGCCTGCTGTTGCAGAAAGATGTAAAAGTGGTCAGCAGCACCGGCGACGGATTCGGGCTCAGCTGTGCCGACGGATCAACGTTTTCTTCCCGCTATCTCTGTATAGCAACAGGCGGTTATCCGAAAAGCTCCATGTTCGACTGGCTGGTTTCACTGGGGCATTCCATCAATGATCCCGTGCCATCACTTTTCACCCTCAATATCCCAAAACATCCGGTCAGCGCGTTGATGGGATTAAGCGTGGAAGAAGCCAGGATCCGGGTAAACGGAATGAAACTGGAACAGACAGGACCATTGCTCATCACACACTGGGGTTTCAGCGGACCCGGGGTGCTCCGGCTCAGCGCCTGGGGAGCAAGACTGCTTGCTGAAAAAGGCTGGAGATGCACCGTGCAGGTCAACTGGCTGCCGCGTTTATCCGAAAACGAGTTACGCGATAAGCTGATGGGCATGCGTTATTCAATTGCCTCACAGAAGCTGTATGGCAAAAACCAGTTTGGACTGCCGAACCGATTATGGGATTTTTTCCTCCAGCAGTCCGGTGTAAAGGAAGATACCCGCTGGGCCGATCTTCCGGCAAAGGAAATGAACCGGCTGATCCGCATGCTGAATGCGGGTGAATTTGATGTCGACGGGAAAACCACCTACAAGGAAGAGTTTGTAACAGCCGGCGGGATAAAACCCGAAGAGATCGATCCCGCAACAATGATGAGTAAAAAAATCGACGGACTTTTTTTCGCAGGGGAAGTCATGGATGTGGATGGGGTAACGGGCGGGTTTAATTTCCAGCATGCCTGGACCTCCGGTTTTATCGCAGCATCGGCTATTGCGGAACGGGCTTTATAGAAAAGGTCTACGGATCGGCCATTGCGGATCGGGCATTCACCTACGGCCTGCCGATCAATCGCCCTGTGCTGTAGTGCTGGTCGCGCGTGATTACCGGGTTGCCCCTGTAATACACATTTCCCTTATAATACAGTATCGCATCCAGCGTGCCGGTTACATTCACATATGTATCAGCGAGACCGCCGTATTCAATGAAGAGGTGCTCTACTTCCAGGTCCCGCAGGTCGGTCAGCCCGCGCGAATTGGTGTAGGTATTGCACTGCACGCTTCTTCCATGCATGGTCACGCCTGCATTTTCAAGATGCACAAATACACCGGTGTAACGATTGTCCACCGTCAGTTCCACATCACCGGCCCCGGTGTATGATTCAATCTTCAGGTTGTCGAGCCGTAACGTATCCACATTGGTAACAGAGCCGCTCCCTGCATAGTCGAGGAAATCGAGGCTGGTAAAACTAAGCCTCACTGTCACTTCTTCACCAGGATCGCGTGCCCACCTGCAGGAAGTTTCATTACCGATCAGGAGTTGTCCGTCCACAATAGTAGTACTGATATTTTCAATGATGTTTACCGGTCCCGTGATGGCTGCCGCAGAACCGTTATCCTGCACCAGCACGAGGTTGACATTCCCTTCCAGCCGGATGCTGCTGAATGCCCCGAGCTCTCGGGTCAGGGTCTGTGACGGTCCTGCCTTACCAAGACATCCGGGTTTGCTGCAGCTCCATCCCAGGTTTGCGATCAGGAATAATATGGTGAATAGTTTTATCATCGCCAGAATTTGTACCCGATACCGGCATGGATAAAATCAGCCTTGCCGAGATGTGATTTCAGCATTGCAAAACAATTCCAGTTGCCACTGAAAGCCAGGCGTGCTCCGTATTGCTGGAATATAACCGGGTAGTTGTTTTTGTTATAGAGATAAAATCCCACCTGGAAGGGGAAGGAAAGTTTTCCGAAATGATGTTCGTAAGCCGCATAAATCCCCGCCTGGAATTTTTCCCGCGACACTGTTTCGGCCGGGGTGTCGGATGGATGGTAGTCGAGTGACCGGTTATATACGAGCTGCAGTCCCGCCCCGAAATAATGATTCGGCGCAGTACGTTTACCTGCTTCGCCCTGTACCAGATTGATCAGGTAATGATTCCCTCCGACCCATGAAGCCTGGCGGATCCCGGCACTCGACTGCACCTGCAGGAGAAATGCCGGCTGGAAGGGCTCCCGGGCAGGTTTCAGGGTTGTCCATTCTTCCGGGGAGAACGCATAACGCAGGCCCGCACTGATGCCGGGAGTATTCAGGCCCAGGTTTGGCAGGGTGGTGCCACCATTGGAAAGATGCATAAAACCGATACCCGCATTCAACGACAGCCGGTCTGTTACCAGGAACTCATTTTTCAGTACGGCGTTGATAAATACATTCAGCCTCGTACCGATCATGGTATTCTTGGGGTTGGAATACACATCATATGGCTTACCTATAATGCCGGGGCCTGCGCCTGCTTTCAGCGAAAGCCGGTACCTGCTGCGCCGCAGGAGTGGAAGATCGAGGAAGGCATAGGCGGCAGTCATTTTACCAATATATTCCCGGCTGCCTGTCTGCCCATGAATGAGGGCAAATCCCCAGGAAGGAAAGTTATGTGTGGCATGCCAGGGCCGGTTACCTTTTGCTGAAACCATCAGTGCCAGTTCACTGAAAGATGCATACCCGTCCCGCACATATTCTGCTTTCGGATCAGTGGTGATAAAGGATCCGGCGTAATGGGTGAAACCGAGGGATATCTTCGGCGCCATCAGTGACCGGGCAGATGGATGCAGTCCGACCAGTGGTTGCGGTGTCACCGATGGAGTGGTGCCGCTGGAATCAGGCTGCGCATACAGCAACGCGGGGATGAACGACAAAGTCAATAAGCTGACAGCCACTGTAAAAAACCGAATTGAAATCGCCATTGCTGCAAAGATTAAGGAAAAACAGTTTGCCACATGGGCCCGGCGTGGTTATTTATCCAGTTGCGGTTTTAGCCGCATGGAAGCCCATCCGCAGAAAGGGATAACCAGCAATGCGCTGAGGCCGGCGATCCCCATCAGCCAGCAGGAAAGTACGGTCAGCAGCAGGAGGTAAAACGGATAAAAAAAGAGCAGCAGCGCCATCGTGATGGAATCATAATGGTCGGATACATCCGCCGTCTTGGTTTTCCACCTGACGATCCCATAAAATGGAAAATGCAGCAGGATTCCGGCAAGGGCCGGGATAGCCAGCAGTATTTTCTGCCATGCCGGGATCTTCACTGCAAGCAGCTCGCGTTGCCTGGCTTTGTCGTGGGGAAGGATCTCCATTACCGATTTTTCCAGTTCGCCACGTAACACCTGGTTGAAAGCCTGGTTCCTGACCCCATCCGGCAGGTCCAGGTCGAAAGATTCCGGCAGCATCATTTCCCCGAAATGGATAAAGATATTTTTCCCGTAACGGCGGAACGAACTGTAATTGATCCCGACCGGCAGCACCCGCAGGGGAATGCCCTCCTTCCAGGCCTGCATGGCCAGTCGTGCCGTGCCTTTTTTCAACGGACGCAGGTGCCATTCATTCACACACCGGCCTTCACTGAAAATGATCACCTGGCCACCCTGCCGGAAAAGGGCAATGCAGCTGTCGAACGTATTATAATTTTCCGACAGGTTTTCCACGCCCTCACTGGTGCGGTACACCGGCATGATCTTCAGGCGGTGCAGGAGGCGTTTGAGAAACGGTGTTTTAAACGCATCCCCGCGCGCCAGCGACCAGAGAGGCTGTTCAAACAATATATCCAGCAGGATGGCGTCAAGGAAAGAATTGGGGTGGTTGCAGGCCAGCAGGAGGGGGCCGCCTGTGCGAAGCTGTTCAGGTCGGTTGATAACCAGCGAACGACAGAAAAAGCGGAGCGCGAAACGAACGTAAACTTTCAGGACCCGGTACAACAACAGCAGCCAGTTTTTGTGAAAATAGGGAATGTGGAGCATACCATCCGGAGCGAGGTTACGGCCCTGCGGTGATTGCTCCCGAACGGGGATTGTAGCTGGTTGAAAACCAGAAAGATACCTTGGGTCAAAATCCACCGGAAATACAGGGCCGGACCTGTCGGATTTACCTGCTTTTTTTCTTATCTTTGCTGCCCCGATTTTTAAACCCTTCGGGAAAATATCATGTTTGAAAAAATGATTCAAAAAAACCTAAACGCTGATGCACAGGAGTCTGCCGGCGCGGATACCGCGGAGGCAACTACAGCGACAACAAATGCACCTGCTGCGCGTGAGCCACGTGTAGAAACGGCTCATGATGATTTCGACTGGAGCGTTGACAAACGCAACGTAACTTCTTACACAAAGGAAGAGAAAGAGAAGTATGATGATGTGTATGACAACACATTCGTACAACTCAACGACGGTGAGCTGATGAGCGGTATCGTTGTGGGTCTCACCAAGACTGATGTTGTCCTCAACATTGGTTTCAAAAGTGATGGCCTGATCTCCCTGAACGAATTCCGCGACATCCAGGGCCTGAAGGTCGGTGATGAAGTGGAAGTAATGATCATTGAGAAAGAAGACAGGGACGGTAACCTGAACCTGAGCCGCAAACAGGCGCGTATCACACGTGCTTGGGAGCGTATCGTGGAAGTGCACAAAACCGGGGAAGTTATCACCGGTACTGTTACTTCTAAAACCAAAGGTGGTCTTATCGTGGATGTGTTTGGTATGGAGACCTTCCTGCCAGGTTCACAGATCGACGTTAAACCGGTTACTGACTACGATCAGTTTGTTGGTAAGACTATGGAGTTCAAAGTGGTTAAGATCAACGAAACCATCAAGAATGCAGTAGTATCCCACAAAGCCCTTATCGAAAGCGATATCGAAGCACAACGTGCGGAGATCATGAGCAAACTCGAAAAAGGCCAGGTCCTGGAAGGTACCGTGAAGAACATCACCGACTTCGGTGCGTTCATGGATCTCGGTGGCCTCGACGGTCTGCTGTACATCACTGATATTTCATGGGGACGTATTTCGCATCCGAGCGAAGTCCTCAAGATGGACCAGAAGGTTAACGTGGTGGTACTCGACTTCGATGATGAGAAGAAGCGTATCAGCCTTGGCCTGAAACAACTGACCCCGCACCCATGGGATGTACTCGGTGAGAACATCAGCGAAGGCAACGTGGTGAAAGGTAAAGTGGTGAACATCGAAGATTATGGTGCATTCCTTGAAATCCAGCCTGGTGTTGAAGGTCTTGTTCACGTGAGTGAAATCACATGGGCAAACACCCCGATCAATGCCAAGGAGTTCTTCAAACTCGGCGACGAGCATGAAGCGAAAATTGTTACCCTCGACAAAGGCAGCCGCAAGATGAGCCTGTCGATCAAACAACTTTCCCCTGATCCCTGGAATGACATCGAAACCAAATTTGCAGAAGGCAGCCGCCACACCGGTCTGGTTAAGAATATCACCAACTATGGTGTATTCGTAGAACTTGCTCCTGGTATTGGTGGTATGATCCACATCAGTGACCTGAGCTGGCTGAAACGTTTCAACCACCCAAGTGAATACACAAAGGTTGGTGCAAACATTGAAGTGGTTATCATGGGTATTGACAAGGAAAACCGCAAACTGCAGCTTGGTCACAAACAACTGGAAGAAGATCCCTGGAACACCCTGCAGGATACATTCGCTGTAGGTAGTGTACACGAAGGAACCGTTCTTCGTCGCGATGATAAAGGTGCGGTTGTCCAGCTGCCTTACGGCCTGGAAGGATTCGCCCCTAACCGTCACCTCACAAGGGAAGATGGTAAGTCTATCGGCGCTGACGAGACTGCACAGTTTGTTGTTATCGAATTCGACCGCAACGAAAAACGCATCGTTATTTCTCACAGCCGTATCTGGGAACAGGGACAGTATGAAGAGAAAGAAGCTGCGAAAAAAGAAGCGAAAGTCGAAAACGATAAAACCAAAAAAGCGGTTAAGACTATCCAGAACAAAGTGGAGAAAGCTACACTGGGAGACCTCGGTGTTCTTGCTGACCTCCGGAAAAAACTGGAAGGCAACGACGGTTCTGCTGAACCGAAAGCTGAATAAGGTTTATACAGCATCATATCAAAGCTGCCCCGCAACGGGCAGCTTTTTTTATGCTCGGGAAAATCCCCTTGCCGGTGCAGATGCTTTCCCGTTGGTTCGCGCGATTTACAGGGATGCTTCGTAAATTGCAGCAGGCCTCGGGACTAACAATATTTTTATGAGCAAACTGCGGGAACGGCTGAAGAACTTCAAACTGGTGAGGAAACTGGTGTATGTGGTGGTGGGACTGGCGTCTTATCCCGGGCTGAATATGATCAACAAACTTAAGATCAGCGGCACCGAACACATCAAAGACCTGCCCAAACAGAAAGTACTCTTCGTCAGCAACCACCAGACCTATTTCGCTGACGTGATCACCTTCCTGCATATTTTCTGCGCCGTGAAGTTTGGCAAGCAGAACCGTCTTGGTATCCCGTACTATTTCCTCAACCCTTTTACCCGTGTGAATTACGTGGCGGCTGAACAGACCATGAATGGGAGCTGGATCAGCAAACTTTTTACCCTTGCCGGTGCACTGACTGTGCGGCGGACCTGGAATGCGGAAAGCGGAGAAAAAAGGAAAGGCCTTGATCCCTCGGACACCCGCAAGATCACCCGTGCGCTTGATGACAACTGGGTCATCACTTTCCCGCAGGGAACCACCAAACCCTTTGCCCCGGGACGTAAGGGTACGGCACTGATCATCAAACAGGCGAGGCCAATAGTGATACCGGTTGTGATCAACGGCTTCTGGCGGGCCTTTAATAAAACCGGCCTGAAATTCAGGAAGAGGGGAGTGTTGCTTACCGTGCGTTTCAAACCACCACTGCAGATCGACTATGATGCAAAGACCGAAGATATCCTTGCCCAGCTGATGGACGCCATCGAACAAAGCCGTGATTACATGCTGAAGGGCGCGCATCATTCCATGAATAAGGAACAAACAAAAAAAGAAGTATAATTATTTATGCCATAACATTTTGCCAATTAAAATCACCACCCTATTTTTGCGCCGGAGAGCTGGCAGAGTGGTCGATTGCGGCAGTCTTGAAAACTGTTGACTGTAACAGGTCCGGGGGTTCGAATCCCTCGCTCTCCGCCTTCGCCCCCGAAGCATCAGCAAAGGCGGGTCTTT
>SEAD01000116.1 GCA_004173355.1 Chitinophagaceae bacterium
CTGGAAAATGTAAACAACCAGCGCCGCGCACTCTCAGCCGGTAAACAGGACCTCGCCGGTACCAATTCAAAATACACTGCCCTGCTGGGTTCCATCCCGCAGAAAGAACGCGAGCTGCTTGAAATCAGCCGCCAGCAGTCTATCAAGAACAATATTTACACATTCCTCCTGCAGAAAAGGGAAGAGACCGCACTGTCTTATGCCTCAACCGTACCCGACAGCCGCCTGATCGATGTGGCGGAAACAGCCGACACACCGGTAAACCCGAAACCAAAAATGGTTTACCTCATGGCTATCCTCGGTGCACTGGCAGCAGGAATCCTCGGCATCTCTATCCGCGAAGCGATCAATAACAATATCGTTTCCCGCACGGAGATCGAAAAATACACCGCCGCCCCGATCCTGGGTGAGATTGTAAACGACAACAGCAAACGCGCGATCGTAATCGCAGAAGGCGTACGTTCCTATATCGCTGAACAGTTCCGCCAGTTGCGTACTTCCCTTGGTTACCTCGGGATCAACAACCGCAAAAAACGTGTACTGGTTACCTCTACCATTTCCGGTGAGGGCAAAAGCTTCGTATCCTCCAACCTCGGCGTGAGCCTTGCCCTCATGGGTAAAAAGGTGGTGATGCTTGAGCTTGACCTGCGCAAGCCCAAACTCAGCGACCAGTTCGAAATGCGTCGTGATATCGGTATCACCAACTACCTGATCGGTGCAAAAGCAATCGACCAGATCCAGTTCAAAGTGCCCAATATCCCGAACCTTACCCTGATCCCCTCCGGTCCGATCCCGCCAAACCCATCCGAGCTGATCATGGGTGAAAAGATGATCGAGCTGCTGAATGAACTCGACAAGGAATTTGACTACATTATCATTGATACCGCGCCAGTGAGCCCGGTTACCGATGCATATATCCTTTCCCCGCTCTGCGATGCCACACTTTATGTGGTCCGTTACGGTGTCACACCGAAATCGTACATCCAGAAAATGGATGAGCAGAACAGGATCCGCGAACTGAAAAACCGTGCAATCATCTTCAATGGCGTTAAAGACCGTGGCTTTACCAAGAACACCTATGGTTATGGCTATGCTTACGTCACCGAAGCGGAAGAAAAAGGTAAAGGCAACCTTTTCACCAAAAAGAAAAAAGCAAACGTTTAATCAAATCCGGAACAGGAGCACAGTTTCATGTCAGCAACCCGTCGATTGGTTTCAGGGAGTTTAGCCGCCTGGGGCAAGATAGTAGTTACCGTATTCAGCCAGTTGTTGCTGGTGCCCGTTTACCTCGGACACTGGTCAGTTGAGACATACGGTATCTGGATCAGCATACAGGCATTCATCTCCGTGGCCACAACACTTGACAAAGGTCACCAGGATTACCTGGGCTTCGAATTCCTGAAGATCGGGAAGGAGAAACTCCCGGAGATCCGTAAGGTGCTCTGGAATGGTGTGCTGGTCACACTTTCACTGGGGATCCTGCAGGTACTGGTGATTGCAGGCCTCGCGTTTTCCTCGGGTGTGCTGAGTGAACTCTGGACGGACAAAGCCTCGGACCTGCAACTGGTACGGGACGCAGGGATTGTGCTGGTGCTGTCGGCCATCAACTGGCTGATCAACCAGAACATCCTCGGGGTATTCATCCGGGTGCTGTCGCCATTCGGATATTATCCGCGTATGTCCTGGTGGGGTGTGCTGTATTCAATCATATCATCCTTTGCGCCGGTGATCGCCGTGATGTTTGGTGCCTCTCTCTTACAGGCAGGTATTGTACTCACCTTGTCAACGGTGGTTTATAGCCTTCTCCAGCTGGCCGATATCATGCGACTGCTGAAAAAGGAACAGCTCTTTGGGGCGGATTACGACCGGAAGACGGCCTTCGTCAACCTTGGCCGCTCCCTGGGTGTATCCGCGAGAGGGCTCCTTGAGAATGTACGCCAGCAGGGAATCCGGCTGATCCTCGCTCCGCTGAGCGGACTGCGGGAACTGACTGTTTTCTCCACCCTGCGTACGGGGGCCAATTTTGCGTTACAGGGACTGAGTTCGATTACCAATCCGCTGATGCCCGAGCTGATGCGCTTCCTCAACCAGAAAGACCAGGACCGCTTCGAATCGGCCCTTTCATCTATCTGGATCGTGGTAGTGGTATTACTGGTACCAGCGATCATCGTGGTGCAGGCATTTGCCGAACCATTGTTCCAGGTCTGGACCAGGGGCAAGATCGAATTTAACCCTTTGCTCTTCGCACTGCTTTCGGTCAACGTGCTCTTATATGCGCTGACCCAACCCGCGCTGGCGATCATCACGGGAAACAACCTGCTGAAGATCCAGCTTTCCGTTTCCATCACCACAGCCGTGATCCTCATCGGATCGATGGCAGTGCTGGTTCCGCGGATTGGTCTCTCGGGTGCCGGTTTCGCACTTTGCCTTGCGGAAGCGGCATCCGCTGCGCTCTACCGCTACCATGCGGTGAAATGGCTTCGTCGGCATGGCATGGCATGGCCAACGAGGAATTATAATATCGTGTTGTTGTCGGTCCTGGTATCCGCTGCCATCATGTTTGTCATGATCCGGTTCCCGGCGCAACGTTCACTGATCCTGTTATTATCCATACCAGTGCTGGCACTGGTGATCTATAGTTACTGGAAAACATTACCCGCAATTGCGGTATCGAAACTGAAGGTGGGTAAATTCTCACCGGGCTTTTTACGTAACAGGTTATTAAAAAAATCCGCATGAGGAAATTGATGGTCGTGTCAAACCAGCCATTGCCTCCGCAGGAGCGGAAGGAAAAGAAAGGGATCGACCTCTACCTGCTGATCCTGATTTCGCTCGGAGGATGGGTGATCGCCTGGTTATCGGGCTCGCCGGTCTTTGCCGATTTCGCTGCCCTGATCGGTGTGATTCTTGTAGGTCGCTGGATCTGGAGTATCTGGGGAATACCGTCCAAAATGCTTCGTTTCGTGGAGTTGTCTGCGGCCATGCTGTGCCTGCTGCAGAATACGGCATGGTTGACCGCATCATTTACCCACCGGTTCGTGCTGCATCTCAATATTGAAGATTCCATCCGCGATACGATGGTTGGGGGGTTACGTTTTGAGTCTTATTGCCTCGCGATCATTTATGTCACCCTCTTCTCTGCATTCCTGGCCTATGCAAGTTCGCGGAAATTTTTCGCGGGCGCTACAACCGTTGTGATAGAAGCCGTCGCAAAGATCCGCCGCATCCGTGTACCGGTTGTAATCAATATACTTTTGTTCCTGATCGGGGCGGAGATTCTTTTTATCGCGCTTGGTATCATCGGGCAGCGGACAATGGTAATTGAAGGGGCAAAGGAAGGGGAACAGTCCTTCCTGGTATCACTGTTTACCATGTGCACCCCGATCCAGGTGATCCTGAATGCCCTGTTGCTGAGCAAGCTCACGGGAAAAGCCAAAATGCGCAGTTCCTTTATACCATGGGTGATTTTTATTACTTCAATGGCGCTCAGCCTCTTCCTGTACTTTAACCAGGGAAGGAGCGGCCTGGTGTTCTCCGTTATCTCACTTGGGTTCTGGTATTACCTTTTCCTTGAGATCAAACCCAAACTGTGGAAGCTGGCACTTGGCTTTGCCATCGTCTATCCGATCATTACGCAGGTATTGCTTTTCAGCAACTTTGTACGTAGCGCAAATGCAGGTCTTGATACCTGGAAGTCCAGTGCCATCGAAGTACTTCCGGTTGCGTGGGAGCGATTTACATCCAATGCGCAGTTCCAGGTGGAAGAACAGGCCCGCTCTACAAAAAACATCTCTACCCGTCCGCTCGTATCTGTGCCCCTTGCGCATTGTATGCAGGCACTACCGGGTAACAAGGATTTCACTATGGGTGAGCATATCCTCAATTCGATAGTATGGATCATTCCAGGTCCGATATTCCCCAACAAAACAGAATACCCGATCCAGGAAGCACTGTTATACAAACATTTCAAGATCGGTGATACCGATACTTCGGATTCCCTGTATCTCTACGCCTATACCGAGTTTGGCTGGGCAGGATTCATCATCTATCCGGCATTGCTGCTCGCCCTATGGTTACTCGTTTGCCGCATGCTCCGAACGGTGAAAAGTTCAGTGTTGTGCAGTATGATCATCCTGACCAACTTTTTCCAGCTGTTCATTTTCAACATTGCGGAGGGCTCGATCACCATGTGGCTGACTGTTTTCAGGGTTGCAGTATTCGTATTTGTGCTTTACCACCTGGTTGCATTGTTTGTTCCGCGCAGGATCATGATCCCGGAAAAACAGTTGGATCCCGCCGCCGGATAATCGTCAGGCCTTTCAGAAATTATTTTAATCCAACCCATTTCCTAACCTGAGACACAGATGACAATTATTTATTTCGGTGAGTCGAAACAATCCAGCACATCATTCCACCGGGCAAGCGCACTTCGCAGGCTGGGCCACGAGGTGACCGTTTTCAACCCGTATGAAGCCGTGGCTAAACAACTCGCACATCCCATTCTCGGGAAAATACATTTCCGCACCGGTTACCGTTTTCTCCGCAACGCCGTGAACACCTGGCTGGGTTCTAAACTCGCGGATGTCCGCCAGGCAGACCTGGTTTGGGTCAATGGCGGCGAACTTTTCGGGCCGCAGGGCCTCCAGCTAATCCGCAGTGCAGGCAAACCAGTGGTGCTGTACAATAATGACGATCCCACCGGGGGTCGCGATGGGCGCCGGTTTGACAGCCTGCTCAAAGCAGTGAGGTACTATGATCTCTGTGCCGTTATGCGCGATGTCAATGTGAAGGAATACAAGGACCTTGGCGCTCCAAAAGTTAAACGCGTAATCATGTCATACGATGATGTGCTGCACCAGCCTTTTGGGGATACCAATGAGATCCCGGAAAAATTCCGGTCCGATGTAGCGTTTGTCGGCACCTGGATGCGCCATGAAAAACGGGATGAGTTCCTGCTTGAACTGATCAATGCCGGTATCAGCGTCAGTATCTGGGGCAACCGCTGGCAGAAGTCACCCCACTGGTCAAAACTCCAGCCGTTTTATAAAGGTGCCGCACTGGCGGGGCGCGATTATGTTGCCGCCATCCAGGGTGCAAAAATTTCATTAGGGATGCTGTCCAAAGGCAACCGTGATTTATATACCCGGCGATCGGTGGAAATCCCTTTCTCCGGTGGCTTGTTATGTGCCGAACGCACAACCGAACATCAGAAGATGTACAGGGAAGATGTGGAGGCGGTGTTCTGGGATAATGCAGCGGAATGTATCCAACAGTGCAGGTCCCTGCTGGCTGATGACCAGCGTCGCAATCTTATCCGCGATGCGGGAAGGAGCCGGGTACTGGCACTGGGTGCGGGTAATGAGGCAGTATGTAACACAATCCTGAAGGCAGTATGAAGATTATATTTTTCCGGCATCCCCGGTTTATGAAGTCGCAGAGCATGCCGCGATATGCAGCATGGCTGGCCGACGGGATGCGTGCCCGGGGGCATGAGGTGACGGAGTGGAGTCCGGAAGGTCGTTTTTATTCGATGCCTGTTCCAGGTCCACTGAAAAAATGGATGGGTTATATCGACCAGTATCTCATTTTTCCCCGATGGGTAAAAAAGCAACTGAAAAAAGTTCCGTCCGATACACTGTTTGTTTTTGCCGACCATGCATTAGGTCCATGGGTGCCACTGGTGGCGGACCGGCTGCATGTGATCCACTGCCATGATTTCCTGGCGCAGCGAAGTGCCCTGGGCCAGATCCCGGAGAACCCGACCAGCAGCACCGGCAAGGCACTGCAATCGATGATCCGTAAGGGTTTCAGCAAGGGACGCCGTTTCATATCGATCAGCCGGAAGACGGAGCAGGACCTGCTGGCCCTGTTACCCGAACCACCGGCCCTGTCGCAGGTGGTGTACAATGGGCTCACCGGTGAGTTTATCCCGGGTGACCCCATCCATGCGAGACAGGTAGTGGGTGCCGCAGCGGGTGTGGATCTCACGAAGGGTTATATCCTGCATGTGGGAGGCAACCAGTGGTACAAAAACCGGAAAGGCGTGGTGAGTCTTTATGCGGAATGGGCAAAGACCGCTGCGGAACCCGCGCCGTTGCTGATGGTTGGGCCACCGGCACCGGAGGATTTGAAATCGCTGGCCGCAGGGGTGACATCACCGGGCCGGGTAATTTTCCTTTCCTCGCCACCGGATGAGCTGGTGAAACAGGCCTACCGCGGTGCAGAAATCTTTTTATTCCCTTCGCTTGCCGAGGGATTTGGCTGGCCGATTGCGGAAGCGATGGCTTCGGGTTGTCCCGTGATCACCAGCAACGAAGCACCAATGAATGAAGTGGCCGCCGATGCGGCGCTCTACATACCCGTAATGGGAAAAGATAAAACCGCCTGGTTACGCGAGAGCGTGCCGGTGCTGGAGGAAGCGATGCAGCTGCCGGCGAAACAACGGGGTTTGCTGATTGCGGCAGGGATACAGAATGCTGCACGTTTCAATGGCGATGTATCGCTGGATGACATGGAAAGGATTTATAAAGACATAACTGAAAACAGGAAGGGTGCTTAAAGTATTAAGGGTTATACAGACAATGGATCCGCAGTCGGGTGGTCCCTGCCAGGGATTACGCAACCTGCTGCCGGAGCTGGCAGCACTGGGTGTTGGGAATGAGGTAGTGAGTCTCGATGCACCGGATGCGGCATTCCTTGGGAAGGATCCCTTCGTGATCCATGCGATCGGGCAGGGTACCGGCCCATGGGGCTACAACAAGGCCCTGATCCCTTGGCTGGTAAAACATATGCCTTCCTATGACCTCGTGGTGGTACATGGTTTGTGGCTGCATAGCAGTTACGCCACCGGTCGCGCGGCGAGGATCCTCCGGCGGCAGGGTAAGTCCGTCCCGTATTACGTGATGCCGCATGGAATGCTGGATCCTTATTTCCAGAAGGCCGAAGGCCGGAAGATCAAAGCGATCCGGAACTACCTCTACTGGAAACTGCTGGAAGGCCGGCTGGTGAATGAAGCAGCGGGGGTATTGTTTACCTGTGAGGAAGAACTGCGGCTGGCAAGGCATTCGTTCAGTCCCTACAAACCGGCGAAGGAACTGAATATCGGATATGGTATAAAGGAAGTACCACAGGCTGATGCGATGGGTCTGGAATCCGTCAACACATCAAACGGGATCCCGGCGGGGAAACCTTATATACTTGTGCTGAGCCGCATCCATGAAAAGAAAGGGATCGATCTCGCGGTGGCAGCCTATCAGGAAATAGCGAAGACCACAACGGGCTTACCCACGCTGGTGATTGCCGGTCCGGGTCTGGATACCGATTATGGCAGGTCCCTCCTGGAAGCCGCTGCTGGTTCCCCTTCAATCGTGTTTACCGGTATGCTGGCAGGTGAAGCAAAATGGGCGGCATTCCGCGGTGCGGAGGCCTACCTGCTGCCCAGCCACCAGGAGAATTTCGGGATCTCGGTGGTGGAAGCCATGGCTTCATCGGTACCCGTGCTGATCACTAACAAAGTAAATATCTGGCGCGAAATAAAAGATGGCAGGGCAGGTATCATCGGGGATGATACACTGGCCGGTGTGACGGCGATGTTGCGGGAATGGTTATCACTCTCCCCCGAAGTAAAAAAACAAATGGGCGCCGATGCTTTCAACTGCTTCCGCAATAAGTTTTTTGTAGGTGAAGTAGCGAAACAGGTAGCGTTGGTTTTAAAAAAGGAAGTTGGCAATGGCTGAAATGGACAATAAAATGCGGATCGTATTACTGCAGGGTGCATTCCTGCCGGTACCACCTGTACGGGGTGGTGCGGTGGAAAAGATCTGGGACCAGCTGGGTCGTGAACTCGTGTCCCAGGGTCATGAGGTCATCCATATCAGCAAGAAGTATCCATCGCTGCCCGATAATGAAAACAAGTCGGGTGTTAAACATGTACGGGTAAAAGGCTATGAACCACCAGGCCGGATGCTGGTGCAGATGCTGATGGACTTTGTATACTCCTGGCGTGCGATCCGGCGGATCCCGCGTAATGCGGATGTGATCGTGACGAATACATTCTGGTCGCCTGTACTATTGAGAGGCAGCAGGGGTCGTAAAGTATATGTGGATGTGGGTCGCACCCCGCGCGGGCAGATGAAGTATTACAAACATGTGGGTCGATATCGTGCCAACTCCAATCCGGTGGCCGATGCGATCCGTGCCGAGATCCCGGTATCCGTTCATAATAAAGTAGGCATGGTGCCGAACCCGTTGCCATTTAACCAGACGGAGAAAAATCTATTTACCCAAAAATCAAAAGAGATTCTCTATACTGGTCGCATCCATCCGGAGAAGGGGATCGAGTTACTGGTGGAGGCCTTTGCGGGTCTGGGGAATAAGGAGTGGAAACTGAAAATTATCGGTCCCTGGGAAGTGCAGACCGGTGGTGGCGGACCGGAATATATAGCGAAACTGAAATCGCTGGCAGGCGACACGAATGTGGAATTTATCGATCCGATTTTTAATATTGATGAGCTGAACAAACACTACCGGACCGCATCGGTGTTTGTCTATCCATCACTGGCGGATAAGGGAGAAACTTTTGGCCTGGCACCACTCGAAGGCATGGCCTGGGGTTGTGTGCCGGTGGTATCGGCAATTCCCTGTTTCCAGGATTTTATTGTGCCGGGTGTTAACGGGATGGTGTTTGATCACCATACCCCGGACCGGGTGCAGATGCTGGCCGCAAAGCTGGAGCAGCTGATCGCTGATCCGCAGTTGCGGGAGCGTATTTCCGGAGAAGCCATCAAAGTAAATGGCAGTCACAGTATCAGTGCAGTGGCACGTATGTTTATCGAAGATTTTAAAAAGTTGCAACATGAGTAACAGCCGGAATGCCGGAACAACCATATCGATCCTGACCATCGTGTACAACGGGATGCCATACCTCAGGGAGTGTGTGGAGTCCGTGCTGGCACAGTCGCACCAGGACTGGGAAATGCTGATCAGTGATGACGGCTCCAATGACGGTTCGCGTGATTACCTGCGATCACTCAGTGATCCCCGGATCTTTTATTATGAACAGGAAAAGAACCTGGGTATTTTCGGGAACCTCAACTTCCTGTTTGAAAAAGCACGCGCCCCGATCACGCAGATCCTTTGCCAGGATGACTATTTCACCGGCAGGGACTCACTGGATATCCTGGATGCATACTGGAAAGAGGCGGCATCCACTACGGGACTGGTTCGTTTCAACCATCACCCTTCGGGAAATAATGAATTACTGGTTTACCAGGACCGGGTGTTGCCATCGGTGATTCCCTCGTCTTCGGCTGATCTTTGTTTCTATATATTCGGGAATATCTGCGGCAACCTGTCCAATGTATCATTGCGAACAGCATTGGTGAAAGACAGTGGCTACTTCAGCCAGGCCATGCCTTATGCCGGTGACTTTGAATTCTGGAACAGGGCCGCGCGTACGGTGGATGTGGGTCTTGACAAACGCACGATCACACATATCCGCCGGCATGCAGGGGTGGCGTCCAATTACCTGAATAAGAAAGGGGAGCTCGTCAGGCAGAAACGGATCCTGTACAATATGTTGTATGAGCGGCTGGTGAAACAGTTTCCCGATGCGGCGACTGCCCTCCGCGACCATGGCAGTTTCGTATTCCTGCTCGAGCTGGATATTGCGGTCAAACTGCGGTTGAAGGGAAACAAGGTCTACCTCCGCAACGTGCTGGATGAATCACGGCAGGCATTGTTTTCAGTAAAAGGTCCGGCCCTATGGACCCGTTTCCTGACCAGTGCCGGGGGACGGAAGGGCAGGGTGAGTACCGCCCGTAAATTGCTTTCAATTACAAAACACAACTATGAAGGTTCATAACCAGGCCGACGCATACAGCAGTCCGTGGACAACCGGGCAACGCATTCGCATGATGGCCTGGAACACTTGCTGGAGCCTGTTTTGCGCATGGACTCCCAAACCCCTGAATGCCTGGCGGCTGCTCTGGCTGAAACTCTTCGGGGCAAAGCTGACCGGCAAACCATTCGTGCACCAGCGTGCGCGGATCCAGATTCCCTGGAACCTCGAGATGCATGATAAATCGGCACTGGGCGATCGCGCCAATGCCTATACCCTTGGCAGGATCGTGATCGGTCGCGGTTCCACCGTTGCACAGGAGGCCTATCTCTGTACGGGCACACATGACTTCGCGAGTCCGGCGCTCAACCTGATCACCATTCCAATTGTAATCGGGGAAGATGTTTTTATCGGGGCCAGGGCATTCATCCTTCCGGGGGTGAGTATCGGCAACAAGGCGATTGTGGGCGCATGTAGTGTAGTTACAAAAAATGTGGCAGCGGGAACCATTGTAAAAGGCAATCCCGCCAAATAAAACTGATATGATTTCTGTATTGATACTTACGAAGAATGAACAACAGGACCTGCCGGGTTGCCTGGCATCGGTGACTGGCTGGTGTGATGATATCCATCTGTATGATTCGTTCAGCGATGACCGAACGGTGGAGATCGCGAATGCTGCGGGTGCGAAGGTGACACAGCGGAAGTTTGATAACTGGTCCGCGCACCAGAACTGGGGTCTCGCGAATATCCCATTTAAATACCCGTGGGTGTTGTACATCGATGCGGACGAACGCGTATCGGAGAGCCTGAAGATTGAATTGTTGAAATTCAACCCGGATGCGGAAGGGCATGTGGCTTATGAGCTGCAGCGCCGGGACTTTGCCTGGAATGGCCGCTGGCTGAAGCATGCGCAGATCTCGCCTTTTTACCTGCGGTTGTTTCGCCCCGACAAGATGCGGTATGAACGACTGGTCAATCCATTGTCGATTCCTGATGGTACCACGGGACGGATCGGTGGATACCTCGACCATTACCCCTTCAGCAAGGGCATGCGTTACTGGCTGCAGCGCCATCTTGGCTATGCGGACATGGAGGCGCAGATGCGGCTCGATGATATGAGTGGCAATACCTCGTTCTCACTCTGGAAGGCCCTCTTCTCAAGGGATTTCACCGAGAAACGATTCCACCAGAAAGGGATCTTTTACAAAATGCCCATGCGGCCCGCCATCAAGTGGGTTTATATGGTTATTTTCAGGAGGGCATTCCTTGATGGCAAAGCCGGTGTGACGTATTCCACCCTGCAGTCCATTTACGAATATTTTATTGTGCTTAAAACCCGCGAGCTGACGAGTGCAGCCAAGGCGGCTTCTAATACCCCGAACCCCAAATAAATTGTTATGCCATTCAGTACTTCCATCACACGCCTGATCCCGGTTTTTCTGCTGGTGATTGTTGTGAACACCAGTTCCGCCCAGTTCAGCGATTCGCTGAAAGCCTCCGTTGGTTTTACCGGAACGGCCGCCAGCGAGGAATACCAGCCACTGTGGTCATCCGCCAACCGCAACGGGACTATCAACGACCGCAAGGTGGATCTTTCCACCTACCTGCGTTTTTCCAATAAACACCGCCTGTTTTCCAAAGACAGTGCGGGCGAACGTCCGCGGAGCGGGCTGAATGTGGACTATGCGCTTGAAGTGTATAATAACGACCAGTTCAATAAAACCTTTCTCGGTCTTGGTTTCCTTCGCCTGGAGAAAAACGGGTGGAGCCTGATCGGGGGGAGGTATATCGATAATCCAAGCCGGCTCGACCAGACCCTCTCATCGGGTTCACTCGGCATCAGCACCAATGCCCTGCCGATCCCGAGGGTGGGGATTGCAGTTACGGAATTCAAGAACATCCCGCTGACCAATGGCTGGCTGCAGTTCAAAGGTTCATTCAGCCATGGCTGGATGGGGTCAGACCGTTACCTTGATTCATGGCTGCATGAAAAATCATTCTTCCTGCGCGTCGGTAAACGCAAACTGAAACTGTATGGAGGTCTCCAGCATTTTGCCGAGTGGGGTGGACGACGTCCGGGCATTTCCCTCGACCGCGACCTGCAGGGTTTTATTGCCGTACTCTTTGTACATGAGTCGGGCGATGGCGGTGGTTTACCTGCCAGTTACCGTCCGGGTCGTGCCGGTGACCAGCGTGGGCTGATCGAAGCCGGTTTTGAATGGGAGAACGATGAGATCCGTCTGCATGGATATAACCAAAGCCCCTTTGAAACCGGGATTGGTATTGATGTACGCAATATCGACCGCCTCGCCGGGTTAACACTGGAGTTCAAGAAGCAGACCGGTATACGCAAGATCCTGGTCGAGTTTATCCATACCAAACAGATGGAAGACTATGGACGTGAAGTCCATTCCTACTATAATAACGGCGTATACAAGACGGGCTGGGAATACCAGGAACGGATCATCGGAACGCCGCTCATGACCAACCGGATCCGCACGGGCTACTACTTCCCGGATGCCGGTATCCAGCCATTCGACTGGGATGCGCCTGCCAACTCAATTCCGGGCAGCCAGAACATCCTCAACAACCGCATCGTGGGTCTTCATCTTGGTCTTTCGTCCACCCTCATGCAGGTGGTCAATTCAACAACCCGTTTCACCTACACTAAAAACTACGGCACCTTCCAGCAGACTGTTTACTCGCCATCCAAAACACAATACTATGCGATCCAGGAATTCGGTTTCCATCTGCCCAGCACCCGCTTCGACCTGAAAGTTGGTGGCGCCTTTGATTTCGGCGACCTCAGCAACAACGGTGCATTTATCCTTGGAGCCAACTACCGCATTTTATAAATGACCTGACAGCAGCAGCGAGACGATCACCCCATTTCGCAACGCCTTAATTAAAGCGGCCCAGATGAGATAACTGGTATGACGACTGCCGGGGCCCTTAAATTACAGCGGGCGAAAGGGGTGTTGGTGAGCGCTGCGGCTATCGAAAGCCATAACATACGAAAGTGGCCCCGGGAAAAATCCCGGGGCCACTTTTATAAATAAGACTTGAACAAAACTACGAAGGGTTGGCCATCTGCCAGTCCTGGTTGACCGCAATCCTGGAAGGAGAGAAGGTCTCAACAGTTCCCGCAGGTGCATCCGCGATAATCGCATAACCCAATGTCGGAACGATTATTTTGACGGGATTGGTAAACGCAAAGGCGATATTGGAACCAAACTCATTGCTGTGATCTGTTACGATCCGCACCATTTCGCTGGCATTTACTTTTGTTTTTTCGATCAGCACATGGCTGTGTTCAGCAATAAACATCCGCATCAGCTGGATTTCATTGTCCCTGACTACCACTGGTTTACCCAGCCAATGGACAAAGCTCAGGACGGAATCAGCACGCATAACCACACGGGAATCAGATTCGGCCATCCGGACAAAGACATAACTACGAAAAATCGGGTAGGGCTTTCTGGCAGAAGAAGAACCAACGCGTTTCCTGGACGTGGGATAATAGGTTTCGAGACCCTTTTTTGTCAGGTGATCGGCTACCCTTTTCTCACAACCAGGTTTGGTGTAGACACAATGCCATTTTTTGTCATTCATACAAGAAAGTGTTACGGATAAATGAAGAGTTCAGCTTAATGTTTAAAACTGGCTTTCACTATGGCGCTTTCGTTATGCTGGCTTGTCTGGGGTTGGATAATTATCTATGAGTGGAGAACAGCCGAATTATGCAAATTCTGTGCTGGATTATTGATTTGGTAAAAATAGTTGAAAATTTTTGCGTAAAAATGAAGTCTTGAAAATATTACTGAACTAATCTCTTATGACATGTTAATTTATCTTTATAACATGGCTCTCATTGACCGTTGCGGGAAAACCACATTGGCTGAAACCGTGTATTTCCGGGTGTTTCAACGTATTTGCCCCTTAGCGTAGCCGAATGCTCTTATTACCTTTATCCTATGCGTGTTTTATTCATAGGTGATAGTATTACGAATGGTTCAAGGGGTGTCTCGTTTACAAAACTCGTGCGTGTATCGGACAGGTCGTTGACAATCGTCAACAAGGGCGTCAATGGCGAACCATTGTATAATATTGCCGACCGGCTTATCCGTTTACTGAAGAAGGACGCCGCCTTTGACCATATCATTATCCAGGCGGGCATCAATGACCTGCTGCTTCCCGAGCTGGAGAAAAGGGGTGGCCTTTTTAAATGGTCGGTAGGACGGGAGCGGAAGCATGATACCCGTCCGCTGGATGATCCCCAGAAATTCAGGACGCTCTATACGGTATTGCTGAAGGAAATCCGGCATTATAGCAAGGCAAAGGTCACACTGGTCAATATTTCCCGCATCAATGAGGAAGCTTCTCCACAGTTTCTGGCTCTGCAGCGGTCCTTTAACGAGGTGATTGCCGATCTCGCGGGCCAGGCCAACTACCGGCTGGCCGATGTGAGTGGTGCCTTCGAGGAAATCCTGTCTAAACAGGCAAATACCCCCTACCTCTGCGAAGGGTTCTGGAACACCAGCCTGTTTGACTGGTTGCGCTGCCTTCTACCCGGAGGGGCTGATAAACTGGCGGTTAAGCGGGGTCTTCGCCTGACCATCGATGGTGTGCATCTCAATAGCAGCGGAGCCCGGATCTATGCTGTTGCGATATCCGGAATCCTTCGAGAAATTACGGTTTCCCGTAACAAAATGGCATTAGCGGATTCGTGAAAACCCTTAATATTGCCGGACCACCATTAACCTATCCACCGGCATGACTTCGAACATTGTGAAAGAGGCAGACAAGATCTGGCGAAAACTATCCGTAGGCGGCCAGGTCCGCCAGTTGAATTTCGAGCTTGACATTTATGAGAAGCTGCTTAGCTTTTTCATGCCGGGCGACTATTACTACTACATCTTTAAT